>JBCCDZ010000094.1:0-10025 GCA_039030525.1 Pseudomonadota bacterium
AACGAAGGCGATGGCGCGCAATTCGCCGATCAGCGAGGCGTTGAAACTGATCTCATTCAGGCGATCCATGATTTCCGGCACGCGGCGCGGCACGCCCAGGCGCGAAATCGGGTTGAGCAGAACCAGCAGGACATCGCGCGGCGCTTTGGCATAGATCAGCGGGAACAGACTGGGATTGCCCATATAGCCGCCATCCCAATAGGCGTTGCCGTCAATCTCTACCGCGCGAAAGGTCTGCGGAAGACAGGCTGAGGCGAGCACGGCATCGCGCGAAATCTCGCCATCCTGGAATACTTTTACGCGGCCCGTTTCGACATTGGTCGCCGACAGGAAAAGGTCGAGCGGCGCTGCGTGCACAGCGTCAAAATCCACCGCTTCATCCAAAGCGTCGCGCAAAGGATTGATGTCGAACGGGTTAAACTCATACGGGCTGGCAATGCTGGTAAACGCCATGGCCATATGGATCGGACCATAAGGTAGCGCCGAGAAGGGGGAGTTCGACCAGGAAAAAGCAGAAAATGGCGCGCCTTTTTGTGAAACGGTGCGCCACAATCGCTCCAGGCCGGCTTTCGCGCCATCATCGCCGCCTTGCGCCAGACCTGCCGCAAAAGCGACGGCATTGGCAGCGCCCGCTGATGTTGCGGTGATCGCCTTGATGGTCAGACCGGGCTCGTCAATCAGCCGATCGAGCACCCCCCAGGTGAACGCACCATGCGCACCGCCGCCTTGCAGCGCTAGGCTGATCGATCGATCTTTGGTTTTGGGCATAGCGGTCTTTCCAGTCAGAGCCGATGCTTTGGCACAAAGTGTTTACGAGGTCTTCAAAACATTCAGTGCAATCTGTCTGCCATGAGCGATATTGCGAAACCCGTGCACGATTTGCGACCGGTACCTGCCGTTGGGGTGGTCTGCTTTCGCGGCGAAGAGGTCCTGCTGATCCGCCGCGGCACGCCGCCCCGGCGCGGCGAGTGGTCTCTGCCGGGGGGCCGTATCGAGCCTGGCGAACCGGTTCGGGTCGCGGCGCTACGCGAATTGCGCGAAGAAACCAGCGTCGACGCAGAGATTGTCGACCTGGTCGATGTGGTCGATGCCATCTTCAACAATCAGGCCGGTGATCTCATCACACGCCATTATGTCCTGGTCGATTATGTCGCCCGCTGGCGCTCTGGTGAGCCGGTCGCAGGAGACGACGCGGCAGAGGCACGGTTTTTTCACCAATCTGAATTAGGCTCTCTCGATCTATGGGATGAAACGTTGCGCGTGATCGATGCTGCAGCGAAGCGCCTGAGACAGGAATAAGAGGTCGAAACATGGGTTTCGGAGATTGGATCTGGGCTGGACCAGGACGGCGTCTGCAAGAAGATGCCGCGCCGCCATCAAGTGATCCGGCTGCCGACCCGATTGAAGCGATTACCGAAACCACCGCCCAGGCGACAGAGGCGGCGAGCGAATTCGTCAACTGGATCGGTTCTGGCGAACTGACCGCCCTGATTGCCCTCGGGCTCGTAATCGCATTCACCACCGCGCAATGGCTCGCACGTTGGGCCATCCTGAAGGGCATTGTGCAATTGCCGCGCGGCGATGATTATTCCTTCACCGCCTTGCTGCATCGCGTCGTCAAACGCTTCCATACCTATTTCATGGTCATGATCGCGTTCGCGTTGACGGATGCGATGCTGGGCCTGCCGAATGCGGTCTCAGTGATCGTCAAAGTGTTCTTCGTGCTCGCTGCGATCCTGCAAATTGCCGAATGGGTCCAGGAATTTGCGGTCTCCTTCATTCGGCGCAATGTTGCGCGCTCAAGCGGGGATGCCAGGGCGCTGGCTTCGGCGTTTAACATCATCAAATGGTTTATCAGCGTCGCCGTCTGGTCGGTGGCGCTATTGCTCATCCTCGACAATGTCGGCGCTGATGTCACCGCGCTTCTCGCCGGTCTCGGTATTGGTGGTATCGCCATTGGTATCGCTGCGCAGGGCATTTTTCGCGATCTGTTTTCCTCTCTCTCGATCGTTATCGACAAGCCGTTCCAGGTCGGCGACACCGTCCGCTATGGCGAGAGTTGGGGGATTATCGAGGATATCGGTCTGAAGACCACCCGCATTCGGGCGAAGACGGGTGAGCAGATGATTATCTCCAACACCAATCTGCTCGACTATGAGATCCACAATATGGAACGGATGGCGCGGCGTCGGATCGAAACGGTATTTGGGGTTGTCTATCAGACCGATCCCAACCTTGCGGACCGGGTACCGGAAATTGTCGCGAGCATCGTGAAAGACGTGCCAGCCGTGGAGTTTGACCGCTGCGGCATGGCAGCCTTTGGTCCAAGCTCATTGGATTATGACCTGGTCTTCTATTCGCTGCAGCCGGATTTCAATCGCGCGATGGCGGCGCGGTCGCGCGTGCTCCTGGCTTTGTTTCGAGGCTTGCAGGAAAACGGGCTCGAATTCGCTTACCCAACGCAAACATTGTTCATTGAAGGTATGGGCGAGAAAGTCGCCTAGACGCTATTCGACGGTCCAGCCGCGCGGTGTCTTTTTGGCTTCCAGCGTCACTGTGCCATTGTCCGCATGCTCTTCGTAGCGGGTCTGCGCACCGCGGCCATTCGAGCCGGACAGGCGCAGGATCAAGGCAAAGGCGGCGAGTGCGATACCAGCAGCTGCCGTCGCAACAGCGATCAGGCCCGCCATGAAGATGATCGCCGCGGCCAGAACGCCTTTCGCAAACAGGTTTCCAATTCGACGCATCAGCGCGAATAGATTTTCAGGAAAGCCAAGCGGTGCAGTATGCGTAGCGGTCATAATATCCTCGTATCTGCAATAGATGGCGTGCAAGATGGATGCCGTCAACGGCTAGATTGTGACGGATCATCAATTTGCCGCGATCAGGCCCCGCTCGGCGCGGATTCGGGCATATGCGCCCGTAATGGTGGCAGCTTTTTCGTGGGCCGCGGACTCAAATTCACGCGGCGCGCCATTCTGAATCACCCGATCAGGGTGATTGTCAGCCATTAGACGACGATAGATCCGCCTTATCTCCTCGAACTCAGCGTCATGTGCAACGCCGAGAATATGATAAGGGTCATCGCGATCCGGCCCCATATGGCCCGCCTTGATTCGGCGGAATGTTGCTTCGGTAAATCCAAACGCTTCCGCGACGGTTTGCAGATAATTGAGCTCATCCTCGGTGACCACGCCATCTGCAGTTGCAATCATGAACAGGCCATCCAGCACACCCTCTAGCAAACACGGCCGCGCCGCATATTTGCGACCGATCTTGCGGGCATAGGATTCATAGCCTCTGACCGTCTGCTGCGCGAGATTGAACACCCGGCGCACCGCGGCGGCATCTTTCGGCGCGGTTTGGAAAACACGCGAAAAGACCATGATTTCTTCGTCTGTAACGCGGCCATCGGCTTTCGCCATCTTGGCGCCGAGTCCAACCACGGCAGCCGTGAAGCCGACATCGTTTGGATCTGGCGCGCATTCGAGATCAGCCGGGAGCGGGTCATCCACCACATCCACGTCGAATAAGCGTTTGCCGCCATCTATGAGTCGTTGCCAAAGAGACATGAGCACACCTATAGCGCGTATTAGGCCCGCATGTGAATGAGTGTTTCTGACACGCGCGTTAAGGTCGCGAAAAGTGATTCATTAAAATCGAGTCATTTCCAGATCTATTTTGTATTCCATGTCGTAGAGGTTATGACGCCGATATGGTTCGGGTCGTAATTTACATGGAGATTTCTTCGTGAAACTCGCTACTCTCTTGATCTCTGCAAGCCTCCTCGCCGCCCCTGCTGTGGCCGAACAATGTTCTTCCAAGCATGACGCGCACCGCGTTGATGCCAGCTATACGACAGCGATTGCGGGCGAAGGCTATACCAAAGCCAAATCTGACATCGTCGATACCGCGGCCGCCGCTGGATCATTCTCGACCTTGCTCGCCGCTGCTGAAGCCGCTGGCCTGGTTGACGCCTTGAAAGGCGACGGACCTTTGACCGTTTTCGCGCCAACAGACGAAGCCTTTGCAGCACTGCCAGCCGGCACCGTTAAAACACTGCTTATGCCAGAAAACAAAGACGCACTTGCTGGCATCCTGAAACTGCACGTGATTGCTGGCGCCAAGATCAAATCCGGTGACCTTGCCGGACAGCAAATCACCGCCAGCACGTTGAATGGCGACCTTGGTGTTGACGGCACAGATGGTGTTGTTCTGACCGCGCCTGGCTCTAGTGCAACCGTCATTGCGGCCGATGTTGCAGCATCAAATGGCGTGATCCACGTCATCGACACTGTGCTTCTGCCAGCTGGCTAAGCACCCTCAAATGACAAACTGGGAAGCGAGCGTCCCCCACCCTTACCGCTTCCCAGATGGCCCCGCCAGTTCCCTCGCTGGCGGGGTTCCTGTTTCTAGGTCCCGGGCGTCTAGGTTGGGTCCTTGGATTTCTCGGCTTTCAGGTCAGCAATTTCCTGCTTCAATTCCTGCAACAAGGCGATGATCTCGTCGCGTTCCTTGTCGGCGTCACTGAATTCTTCATCCATCTCTTCTTCGATGTCTTCGAGATGCTCTTCAGTGGATGCGCGTTGTTCAGCGGCCAGGGCGTCAACGATCAAGGCGATAAACAAGTTGAGCACGGCGAAGCTGGCAATGAAGATAAAGATCAGGAAGAAGAGCGGCGCATAAGGATTGCCGTCATCGACGACTTTCTGGACCACTTCGAACCGCCATCCATCCATCGTCATGACCTGAAACAGGGAATAGGCGGAGCTCGGCAAATCGCCAAATAATTGCAGGACGTCCGGGTTGTCCGTGTCGCCAAACAGATTGGTGGCCATCACGGCGCCGACATAAGTCAGCAAAGCCAGCACAGCGAGAATGGCGCCCATGCCTGGCAGGGCATTTAACAGTGCTTCCGTAATGCGGCGCATCATCGGAACAATGTGCAACAGGCGCAGGATCCTTAGGACCCGCATGGCGCGCAAGACCGAGAATGCGGCGCCACCCGGGATCAGCGAAACGCCAACCACGATAAAGTCGAACCAGTTCCAGCCGGATTTGAAAAAATTCAGTCGATAGACAGAGAGCTTCATCAAAATCTCAACCGCGAAAACAACCGTCACGGCGCGATCAAACCAGCTCAGCGAGTCGACAAACTCGTTTGGCATCTGCCGCTCATATGTCAGCACGCCGAGAATGACCGCATTGACGATGATCAGACCGGTGATGAAATTTCGAAACAGCTTGCCTTCAATCGCCCGCTCTAGCGGCGAATGGCTTGTGTTCAGATCAAGCGTGCCTTGCTTCATCGCGTAAACCCCTCCGATCCCCTGGGCGATTCTCAAACACGGGTTTTAGCGCGCTATGCGTCAGGATCAATCGCTGTCAGCGTGAGTTTGACGCCGCAATACACAAAATTATCGGATTCGCAGGCCAAGCCCTGGGCCTCTGCGCGGGCCAGACAGGCGGCCGGATCAGGAGTTTTCAATACGTAGCCGCTGAGATGGTCGCGCGCGCCGGGCAGAAACCTTATGGCACCTTCTGCGAGGTCTATATCATGCACGCCGTGCCCGATATCATTCGCAGGCGCGGCCAACACTTTGCTCCATTTTGCGCTCATGGCGCGCGGATCGATGGCGGAAATATCCAGTCGCGTTAAGCCGCCCGGCCTGGCATTTGTCGCCCAATCCGGACCCCCCCAGCGCCAGGAACCTTCGGGCCGGGCTTCGTCGATTGAAACAATGGCCGCACCCATATCGGCTGGGTGCAAGTGACTGGCAGAGATGTCCGACAGGTCGATATTCCATACCCGGCGGATCGAAAGCGCATCTGCGGCGTCTCGCACACGCGCGAGATTGTCGGTCTGGAAGATTGCCATATAGCCGCCGAGACCTTGGCTTCGCTCCATAAAACGGCCCGCCGCTGTATTCTCAGTCACGGGCACGACGGTTTCGAGGAATTGGTCGCCAATGGCAAACACGCCATTGGTCAAGCCAAACTCAGCCACGCCTGGGTCGACAAAACCCGGTCCGAGATCGAGCACCGCGCGCAAGACCTCGATATCGGCGTGTTCCTTTGCCGCGAAAACGAGTTGGCGAATACGGGGAAGGGTCATGATGGATCTGCCGATGTTGTTGTGTCGCTGATGATTTTCCAATCGCCGTCTACCTGCCGGAAAATCAGCGTGAACAGGCCGGAGGGGCGATCTGAGTCGCGTTGCAAAGCCCAGGCGCCATGGACCACCGCGGCTTCATCGCCAAGCAGAACGGTTTCAATACTGTCGAAACTCAACGCGCCCATCAGAGTGCGGTCTGAATAATTTTCATGATAGCGATCGCGCGTGGCTTGCCAGCCACGGGTCACTGTGCCGCCTGAGGCAAATCTCAGTTCCGGCGATTGCCAATAGCCCTGCATGAAGCCGTCTATGTCGCCATTGTTCCAAGCGTCTTGCTGCGCCGACAGAACGCTGCGAATGTGATCCTCTTCAGTGACCGATGAGCCAAGAAGCTGCTGGTCATTCACATCCAGATTGACGGTACAGGCCGGCATTGCCATAGCGACGCAAAGGCCCACAAAAACCGATCGAAACTGCATTGCGACTCCTCCTAAGGGCTGTTCCTAACCGTCGAAATCATTTACCCGCTTGGTCTTCTTGGCAAGAGCGTCCATATGAGCGCCTGTAATCGGAGCAAAATTCAATGGTGATGGGCCTGTTGATTCTTGGCGGTTTTGTCCTGCTCTTTGCGGGCGGCGAATCTCTGGTCAGAGGATCCGTCGGCATTGCGCGGAAAGCCGGCATGTCCGAATTGGTTATTGGTTTGACCCTGGTCGGATTTGGCACCAGCCTGCCAGAACTGGTCACCAGTCTGCAAGCCTTGAGCGAAGGTGCGGTCGGTCTCTCGATCGGGAATGTGATCGGGTCCAACGTCGCCAATATCATGTTGGTGATTGGCGCCGCAGCCTTTGTTCGGGCGATTACGACAGATCCCAAAGCCCTGGCGCGGGATGGCGCCTTCATGGTCGCCGTGACGGCACTGTTTGCGCTGATCGTCTGGATCGATGGCTTTAATCGCACCACCGGGATAGCCTTCACGACCTTGTTGGTCGTCTACCTCATTGCTTCTGTCATTCTCGACCGCCGCGCCAACAGTGCGGCTGGCGAAATGCATCAGGGTGAGGCTGAAGAATTCGAAAATGACGATCCGGTCTGGATGTCTATCCTTTTGACGCTGGGTGGGATTGTCGGCGTGATTATTGGCGCCCGTTTTCTGGTCGAAGGTGGCTCAGATGCCGCTCGGCTGCTCGGCGTCTCGGAAACCGTGATCGGTGTGTCCATCGTCGCCATCGGCACCAGCCTGCCGGAATTGGTGACCTCTGTGATGGCGGCGCGCAAAGGCAAGGCTGACGTGGCGCTCGGCAATGTGCTCGGGTCGAACGTGTTCAACATTCTTGGTATTCTCGGCGTCTCTGCCATTGTCTTCCCATTCTCGCTGATCGAAACTTCAGCGGCGGGTGTGCCGCTGGAAGTTGCCGCGATGCAGTTCGGACAGGCCGCCAGCATGGTCACCTGGACTGATATGGGCGCTCTGTTCCTGTCACTGGTGCTGCTATTTATTTTCGCCTTCACGGGACGCAAATTGGCGCGTTGGGAGGGCGGCGTGCTGCTCTCGGCCTATTTCCTCTATATCGGTATGCGGTTCGATCTGATCCCGACCTTTGGAGGCTAGCATGGCGGACAAGGACATCTATTCCGGGCTCGACCAATTGGGGCAGCAGACCGCTGCGCCAAGTTCCCCGGATGACGCGACGCTGGAGCGGGTGCCAAACCCGCATTCGGACACGTTATATCTGGCGCGCTTTGTGGCCCCGGAATTTACCTCGCTATGCCCCGTCACCGGGCAACCGGATTTCGCGCATCTTGTGATTGACTATGCGCCCGGCGATTGGCTGGTCGAAAGCAAAAGCCTGAAACTCTTCCTGACCAGTTTCCGCAATCATGGCGGGTTTCACGAAGACTGCACGCTGCGAGTCGGGAAAGACATTGCGGCGCTACTCGACCCGCGCTGGCTTCGAATCAGTGGCTATTGGTATCCGCGGGGCGGTATCCCGATTGACGTGTTTTGGCAGACTGGTCCTGTTCCAGATGGGCTTTATGTGCCTGATACCGGCGTCGCACCCTATCGCGGTCGCGGATAACCTGCTGAAATCTTTCGGACTTACTCAGTTTCCGTTCAGACACGCCGTGCTATTCGCGGTCTATGTTTCGGGGTCTCATCCTATTTCTAACTCTGATCGCGCTGCCACTTGCCGCGCAGGCGGATGATTGTGGCAAGAGCGAACCGGCTTGTGTGCTGGATGCCGCCTGGTCCGCGACTCTGATCCTGCCGGACGAAAAGCGTGACCGTCTGGCATCAGCGTTTCTCGAAATCGCTGGCCTATCCAAGGATGCAAATCTGTTATCGTTCTGGGAAGCGCGGCTTGAACGCCGCGGGGCGACCCGCCAGGAATATCCTGATTATGGTTGGCAAAAAGCCGAACCGATCCTCAGCGCGAAGGGCGTTGATGGCTTGATTGCGATCGCGCGGGCAAAACAAGCGCCGCTGAGTTTTGGGCGTGCCGATGCCCTCTTGTCCGTGGGTCGGCGGTTACGGCTGAGTGACCCAGATGCGGCCACCCGTTTGAACG
This sequence comes from Pseudomonadota bacterium, assembly GCA_039030525.1. GTDB lineage: Bacteria > Pseudomonadota > Alphaproteobacteria > Caulobacterales > Hyphomonadaceae > Henriciella. Next base: position 8,686 of record JBCCDZ010000094.1, read on the forward strand.
AAGCGCTGCTCGATTTGTCGCGCGCAGCCTCCGATTTTGAAAAACCAGGCTTGGCGCATGCGGCCGCTGAGCTTGCCATGATCCGGTGCGACATGCCGCGCTTGACCCAGGCACTTTCGCTCACTGATGCGCCTGGCAATTTGCGATACGCCTTTTGGAAATTACGGATTACCGGCGATCGTGGGGATCTGCTCAGCCAAGTCCGGAACATCGAGAATGAAAAGGACACGCGCGAAGTGCGCCGGGTTCTTGGCGGCTATCGCGCCATTCTCGAATTGGGCTATTGCGACCAAACCGCCGTGGCAATTGGCGGTTAAGCAAATTGCATTATACCTCATCTCATGATGGACTTTGATCAGGATCCGCCGGAAGCAATTGCCGGCAGCGCTGAAGTTGGTGCCTTGGCGCACTTGTATCGGGCTGAGGTCTACCGTTCGACCATTTGGCGTCAGCGTCTCGATATGACGACCAACTGGGCCGTGGTATCGACTGGGATTGCGTTCTCGGTCAGTTTCGCAAATCAGCAGGCATCACCGTTGCCGATTGTTCTGGTCGGCTTGCTGTCCGCCATGTTCCTGGTCCTCGAGGCGCGGCGATATCGCTATTTCTATGTCTGGAAATTCCGCGCCCGGATGATTGAAATCACGAATTATGTGCCCATCCTGCGCGGCCAAGGGGCGCAAATCCCGATGGACAAAGGGACGGCGCTTTCAGACGACTATTTACGACCACGCCACCGGATTTCCTCAATGCGAGCGATTGGACGAAGGTTGCGCCGCAACTATGGCTGGCTCTTTTTGATTCAGGGCGTCGCTTACTATGCCAAGATCGGCATGCATCCCGAAGACGTCAGCACCTGGCAAGAGTTTCTGTATCGCGCGCATGTCGGGCCAATCCCCGGCTGGCTGGCCTTGATGGCGGGCGTAGCGTTCCATCTCAGCTGGATGGCGTTTGCTTATTACACGTGGCGCCTCGAAAAGGCGGACAAGCGGATAACCGCAGATTATCTCGATCCTGAATTGGCGTCCGGCGTCGCAGACAGTCACCAATAGACGCCGGTCCCGGGGTCCGGCCTAATTGTTCTTTGGTGGACCAGCGACATTGCCGCCATCACACTGAAAACCAAGCCGATACGCTACGAATCCTGACTTTTCAAACCCATTGAAGACCTTGCAGGTCCCATTGCCATTCAAAACGGCTTTGATCTGAGCGCAGGTCATATTCGTATCGGCGACGGTTTCTGAAGAGGTTTTGGAGGATATTCGGATATTGTCGAAATCCTTCTTCACCTTCTTCTCGATATTCATCGTGCTGCTCGCGCCGGAATTGATGGTCAGCTT
>JBCCDZ010000095.1:0-10004 GCA_039030525.1 Pseudomonadota bacterium
ATGCCGAACATAAAGGCCCTGGCTTCAGCATCTTCGTCGATGCCACCGACAATGGCGGCTATGCGTGTAATGAAACTGCCGATCTGACAGAAGCAGAACTCGCCCCAGCGCCCGGCGCTTATCAAGGCGTTGTGCCCGGACAGACGATTGAAGTTCACTGGGTCCACACGACCTGCGACGCGGCGCCAGGCGAAGGCCTTGGCGCATGTGTGCCGGAAGGCTGTACTGATCCATTGCTGCGCGTCGAAGCGCAAACCTTCCTGGTCGTAAATGATGCCAACGCACTCGACTTCACCGCGATGGCGGCAGTGGTTGAGGAGAAAGGCGGCTTCTACCAGGCTGGCATGATCCCGTCTGATACCGGCGCACCTGTGACTTTCCCGGGCTCCACGACAGGCCCGAGCTATACACAGGAAGTCTGTTCACCGGCGCAAGTGACCTGGAATGTGCGCCCCATGTGCGCCAAGGTCGACATCAACTCGCTGAACACCTGGGCCGAAGCGGGCAATGTCTTTAACGAGACCAAGTCACATGGCGTCCGCCAGCTGGTGACCGCACCAGAATTGCTGTCACCGATCCAGTAAGCGCTCAGCGTTATTCGAAAAGAAAACCCCGCCTCGGTTTGAGGCGGGGTTTTTTTGTCAGTTCTTCACACGCCTCTAGGTCGCGTTCGGTCCAAGCAAGACCGTCAGGAAGCCAGGCAACTGCACCTGATACTGATCCTGGATCTTGTCGAGGAAGCCGAAGACCAGAACGAAGGCGACGAATGGAGGCACAAACCAACGGATAAGGAAGCGCCAGATATTCATCACGTTGCCCTCGCCCAGCTCTGATGTCAGCATGTTACGGCTCAACATCCAGCCCGCAAACACGGCCACTAACAAGCCTCCCAGAGGCAGCAACAAGCCCTCTGTCATGAAGTCCACAAAGTCGAGATACTCAGTGCTGAGATTATCGCCGGTATAGTTGGTCGAGAATACGTAACCGGCGCCAATCATAAACAGCACGAAGCCGACACCGAGCGCGGCCCCGAACCGGGTGACACCCTGTCTTTCCTCGAGCCATGACACGCCAACTTCCATCAACGAAATCGACGAGGTGAATGCGGCAAACAAGGCCAGTGCAAAGAACACCGTAGCGATGATGACGCCAAAATCACCCAATTGTCCAAATGCGACGGGCATGGACACAAAGAACAGTCCGGGACCGCCTGCAGGATCAAGTCCGGCCATGAAGACAATCGGGAAAATGGCAAAGCCCGCAATCATCGCGACCATGGTATCCGCACCCACCACAAGCATCGACGATCGGGGAATATCTGTCTTGCTATCGAGGTACGCACCATAGGTGATCATCAAGCCAACACCCACACCGATCGAGAAGAATGCTTGCCCCAGTGCCGACAAGAAGGTTTTGAAGCCAACGTCACCCCATTTGGGCTCAAACAGGAAGGCTGCTGTTTGCGCAAAATCGCCTTGTGTTACGGCAAAGAAGACGACGAAGATCAACATGATAAAGAATGCTGGCATCAAAATGGTGGCAGCACGCTCCAACCCGCCTTTTACACCGCGTCCGACGACGACAATATTGGCTAACAAGTAAAAGAATAGCAGTGTCAGAATGTAGAACCGGTTGGATACCGTTTCACCGAAATTTGCGAACGACGCCGCCCCGTCCATGCCATTAAACACGCCCTGTGCGGCCTGGATCACGAACGCCAAAAGCCATACCGATATGACCATGTAGAATGTCAGGATGAAGAAGGCCGTTAAAGAGCCTACCCAGCCGACGATGCCCCAGTTTCCACTTTTGCTCTCTGCTCGTGCGAGTGACTCGACGCCCTCAATCGCCGACATGCCGGATTTTCGGCCCATGCCGTATTCCGCCATTAATAGCGGCAATCCGACCAGCAAGACGCATAAGAGATAGATGATGATAAACGCACCGCCGCCATTCTCGCCGGCTGTGTAAGGGAAGCGCCAGAAATTCCCCAGACCGACGGAGGATCCTACCGCGGCCATAATGAATCCAAAACGTGAGCCCCACGTATCTGTCTTGCGACCGATCGCTGCCATAATTGTACTCTCCCAGGTGATTTTGCCGCGACACTAGCCGTCGAGGCGCAAAAATCAACGCGAGGACTGGCTTTTTGAGGCAAGAATAATCCCGCACCCGCGGTCGCTCTAGGCGCGCGAGTTTAGCGGGTCATTTCGGCCCAGATGCACGGCACCGACAATCCCGAAACAGGCCGCGGTCGTGATCATCACTGTCCCCCCATAGGACAAGAGTGGCAGCGGGACCCCAACAACCGGCACCAGACCGAGCACCATCGCAACATTGAACAGAATATAGAACGCGACCGTGGCCACAGCCCCAGCTGCTGCAAACCTCGCAAACAGGCTCGCCGCTCGGAGCGCAATCATCAGGCCAAGGCCGAGAATCAGCATCCACAATAGCAAGACGCCACTGGTCACGAGAAATCCGAACTCCTCCGCCAACACGGTCAGAATGAAGTCGGTATGCTGCTCCGGAATATAATCGAGCTGCGACTGCGTGCCTTCCATATAGCCTTTGCCGGTCCAACCGCCTGAGCCGATGGCAATCTTGGCTTGTTCGATTTGATAACCGTCATCCATGACATTGACGGATGCGCCCGTCAGCTGAGCGAGATAGGTATCGACCCGCTCGCGCTGATAATCCTGTAAAACAAAGAAATAGATGGCCGGGATACTGGCCACCGCAGCAATGCTGATCGCCGTGATCACGCGCCACCATAAGCCTGCGAGGAAGATGAGAATGCCGCCGGACGCGAACAGGGCCAATGTTGTGCCAAAGTCAGGCTGGCGGAAAATCAGCGCCGCTGGAATGGCGATCAACGCCAATGCCGGCAAATGGATCAGAAATCCGCCCGAATAATCATTCCAGCGTTTGTGATAATAAGCTGCGAGCGCCAGGGTCAGGGACACTTTCATAAATTCCGACGGCTGCACGCCAATCGGTCCAAGTTGCACCCAACGTTGGGCGCCGCCGCCGGTTGTGCCGAAAAACTCAACCAGGACCAGCAAGAGCAAAGTCGCAAGATAACAAGGCCAGGCCGCCCAAAACCACCAGCGTATCGGCACCAAGGCTGTCATAAGCAAAACGACAAACGCAACCCCAAAACGGGTTGCCTGGCGCATTGGCAGGCCCGCCTCTTCCGGATTGGTGAAGGTCGCCGAATGCAAAATCGCGACGCCAATCATGGCCATCGCACAAATCATCAGGATCAGACCCCAGGGCAAGGATCGGACCTGCGTGACCAGAGACTTTCTCGAAAAATCGAGGGAATTCGAACTCAGTGCAACCACAGCTAACGCGCCCCGCCGCCTGTTGTCCCGCCGCTGACGGAGGCGGTGCGCGTATAAGATGGCGAGCGTCTGGAATCGAGGCGCAACGCTTCAGCAAGAATATCGCGCGCCACCGGCGCCGCCGCTTTCGATCCACCTTCGCCATGTTCGACAATGACAGAAATCGCGTATTTCGGATCATCATGCGGTGCATACGCCACGAACAAGGCATGATCGCGCAAGCGGCGATCAATGTCGTCGCCTTTCAGGATGCCGGTTGCGCGCTCTTGCGCCGAGATCCGGCGCACCTGCGCAGTTCCGGTCTTACCCGCAAGGCGCGGTCCGCCCAGCCCAAGATCCCCGGATCGCAATGCCGTCCCGCCAGCTTCGGACGTCACGCCATACATGCCAGCTTTCATACGGCGCATGAAATCAGGATCCATCGGCGCATCAAATGGAATATCGGCTTCCGGACGCGGGCCCTCGCCAATGATGCGCGGTGTGATCAGTTCGCCTTCCGCTGCAATCCGCGCGGTCATCACTGCAAGTTGCAAAGGCGAGGTCGAGATCTGTCCCTGCCCGATGCCAACATTCAGCGTTTCGCCTTCATACCATGGTTCGCCGCGCGCGGCGCGTTTCCACTCATCATTTGGCACCACGCCGCTGCGTCCGCCGGTCAGGCCAAGCTCCCAGCGCTGGCCAAAGCCAAATCGTTTGGAGAAATCAGCCAGATCTTCAATGCCGAGCCGTTTCGAGACTTCGTAGAAATAGGTGTCGCACGAGCCTTTGATCGCCCAATGCATGTTGACTGAGCCATGCCCACGCTTTTTCCAGCAGTGCCAGGTATTGTTGCCGAAGCGATAATGGCCCGGACAATAGACGCGCTCATTCGGGTCAATCACACCGGCTTCAAGCGCCGCCGCTGCAACGACCATTTTGAAGGTCGAACCGGGCGGATATGTGCCATCATAGGCTTTGTGATAGAGCGGCGAATATTCGATATCATCGCGCAGGACGGCATAGTCCTTTGAGGATATGCCATTGACGAAATCGTTCGGATCAAAGGCTGGCGTCGACACGAAAGCGAGAATATCGCCTGTTTCGACATCAAGAACGACGGCGGCGCCGCTTTCTTCACCGAACCGGTCAATCGCGAATTTCTGCAATTCGGCATCAACCGTGAGATAAAGGTCTTTGCCAGGCTTTGGCGACAGGTTGGGATCATCGAACTCGCGAATGATACGCCCAGCAGCATTGGTTTCCAGCTTGCGGAATCCGGCTTCGCCGCGCAGCCATTCCTCAGCGAAGCGTTCGACGCCAGAGCGCCCTGTGCGCATGTCGGGATGCTTGAACAGCCGCCGCACCGCAGCACGTTCCTGCGCGTTTGCACCATCACTCAGCCGTTCAAGATCGGTTTCGCTGGCCTTTGCAACATAACCCAGCACATGCGCGAAATCGCGGCCACGTGGATAAGATCGGGTTGCAGCCATCTCAACTTGCAGGCCAGGCATGCTTGGGGCCAGCACCGCAAGGCGCGAGAAATCTTCATATGACAATTCGCTTTTGACCGTGACCGGTTGAAAGCTTGCCTGACGGCGCGCATCGCGGATCAGGCGCGCCTGACGTTCAGGGGAAATTTCGATTTCGTCCGACAGGTTGGATAAAAGCCGCGCCAAATCATCGGCTTGCTCGCGCACGATGGAGACGCGTCCAGCCTGACGATGGGCAGCCAAAGCACGACCAAAACGATCCAGAATGCGGCCGCGTTGAGGCGGCGCGAGATCGAGGCGTACACCATTCTCGGCTGCGGCCACTTCAAACCGCTCATGCTCCATAATTTGAAGCTGGAACAGGCGCGTGATCAGACCGCCAAACAGCGCCGCACCGCCGCCAGCAGCAATAACCGCGCGGCGATTGAACAAATTGTCGACGGGCCGGTTTCCACTCATGCGCTGACGCCTCCACTGACGCGGCGGGCCCCCAAGTCAAACAAGGGTGAAATCAGCATGTGCACGACCAAAGTCGCGAAATACGCCGTCAACATGGGTGTGATCCGTACCAAATGCCCCGAAGAGATACTCGCCGTCAGCCATACGAGCGCGATGCCGAAAAACAAAGTTACAACCGGGAGAGCAAAACTCAGCAGCGGCGTACGCTCAGTATCCGCCATTTGCGTCACCATCGCCGAAAATCCATAGGTCAGCAGACAGGCCAGGCCATGACTGCCCCACGGGGCTTGCGAGGCATCCTGCGCAAAGCCGAACAGAAGCAGAAACACCATCGGTCCGAAGCCTAGCCCAGACCGCCCCCATCCGACCGCTGCGATCAGTCCGACATAAGGCCAGGCCAGTGGAACTCCAAAAAAGGATTTGGGCGTCAGACCGACCAATCCGATCAGCGCCACAACGAGGGCGCCAATCACCAGGCGCGAGCGCGGTCTGGCATTCTCCCAACGCAGAGCAAACCAATCGGGAATTGCGCTTAAGCCATTCACGAGTCGTCGTCCTCACCCAGCTCAGCAATGTCGGTCTCGATCGGATAGTCTTCTGGCGGCGAAACGGTGATCGTCGGTTTCAACCGGACATAACTCAGCTGACCGGACAGCATCGATAAATCGACCCGAACCTCGTCATCTGTCTCGCCGCGCACATGACCAACCACGACACCGCGCGGAAACATCCCGCCCTCGCCTGAGGTCAAAATACGCTCATTCGGTAAAAACTGGCCCTGTTCTGGTAGGTCGATCAGACGACCAGACGCGTCACGACCGCCAAACATGATCGCCCGCAATCCGCTCGACTCGCCCATGACAGGCACACGGCTGTTAAAATCAGTGACTTTCAGGATGCGCGAGGACCGATTGCCAACCTGGACCACACGGCCGACCAGACCGCGATCATTCTCGGCATAATAGCCTTCCTGGACCCCATTTGTGGCGCCAGCATTGGCCAGCAGCGCTTCCGCGAACGGGCCGTCTGTCTCAGCCATAATGCGGGCTGTGACTTCAGCGCCGCCAGGCTCGCCCTGCATATTGAGGATTTCTTCGTAGACTTCCAGGCGTTCGGCCATGGTCAGCGCCAGGGCTTTATATTGCGCCAGTTCACGCACACGCGCTTCAAGTTCCAGTATCTGGCGTTCCTTCGCCGATGCACCACTGATCCGATCGATCAGGCTGGGACGCGTGACATGAAACAGCTGATCCGACGCCGCGGTACGGATCGGTTCAACACCTTCGCTCAGGCGTGGAGAGGTTTGCAGGAGCAACAGCGCCAGCAGCCCCGCGATGGCAATAAAAAATCCATACCGTCGGAGCGGTCGCTGCCTATATCCCTTGCCGCTCGAGCGTGGCATGGGCGTCTTCCTTCCCTATTCGACCCCGGGGCTTTACCCCGCAATCGTGTCAAACTTCTGGCGACAGGACATTTTTCATGCGCGAGAGGTTCTCAAGGACGAATCCACACCCGTTCGCAACACATTTCAATGGATCTTCGGCGATCATTACGGGCAACCGCGCCTGTTCACGCAAGACCACGTCCAGATTGCGCAGCAATGCGCCGCCGCCGGTCAGGACAATGCCGCGATCAACAATGTCTGCCGAGAGTTCTGGTGGCATCGCTTCAAGCGCGATGCGGACAGCTTCAACAATCTCGCCAACCGGGTCGGCGAGTGCTTCGGCCATCATTTTTTCATTGATTTCAACTTCGTTCGGGACACCGTCACCCGTTGCGCGGCCGCGAACGGTCACGGTCATGCCATCACCATTCTCAGGCGCCAAGGCCGTACCGATTTGTTTCTTAATGCGCTCAGCAGACATTTCGCCGACCAGGATCCCCTGATGCTTGCGCAAATAGTTCATGATGGCTTCGTCCATCTTGTCGCCGCCAACACGGACCGAACGCGAGTAGACCTGACCACCAAGAGACAAAACAGCCACCTCAGTTGTACCACCACCAATATCGACGACCATGGAGCCAGCTGGCTCTTCAATCGGCAAACCAGCGCCGATTGCGGCCGCCAAAGGCTCGTCAATCAGATGGACTTCGCGGGCGCCAGCAGCCAGTGCTGACTGGTGAATCGCGCGGCGTTCCACGTTCGTGGCTGAGCTCGGCACACAGATAATGATCAGCGGCGAAACAAACGCCCGACGATTATGCACTTTCCGAATGAAGTGCTTGATCATCTCCTCGGCGACTTCGAAATCGGCAATCACGCCATCGCGCATCGGGCGGATGGCTTCCATGTTCATCGGAGTCTTGCCGAGCATTTTCTTGGCATCGTCGCCGACCGCATAAACCATTTTGCGGCCGCCTTGATTCATATAGGCCACAACAGAGGGCTCATCGAGCTTGATGCCTTGACCCTTTACGTAGACCAGCGTGTTCGCTGTTCCGAGGTCGATGGCCATGTCTGTGGAGAGAACTCCGAGAAGACTTCCGATCATTTTTTTACGCCGCTTTTCTTTCGCGCGCACCCATATTCGTCACACGCAGCTTTGGTTACATGATCAGCCCTATATCGTAATGCCGTTTAGATTTGATTAAAGCAAGAGTCATTTATCACACCGCATGTACGTATCGTACACCTCGTGAGATCCCAATATCTATTATAGAAGCGGCGATTTGTGCCATAGTGAAACACGCTTAACACAAACGCTTAGTTTGTTAACGTTTAGGCCGTTTTGCAAGCGGGAAACGATCGATGCGCAACGAATTCACTTGCTTTCTGCCAACGATGGAGCATCGCTGACTTTATCGAGTTTCGCGCTTGAACAATACGGAATGTCAGGGAGGCGTCTTCGCTGTGATTTTCTATGCAACTCGATCGGCCGCCACGCTTGTACTCGGCGCATTGCTGTCCGCGTGCACACTAACCGCGCCAGAACCCGCCTCATCGCCGCAACTCATTTCGATGATTCCCTACCACACACCGACATCGCCATGTTCGGAAATAGACGTTGCTTATCAAGAAACCATGCAGACTGGGTCTTCTTCACAAATAGAAAATCTCGAAGCGGCGCGACGACAATGCCGACTTGATCCGACCGACCTCAATCGCAACGATGCAGAAGCGCTCCTGATGGATTCAGATCTTGCACTGAAAGTATCGGCCCCAACGATACTTACGCTTTATGCGCGCTCAGATGAGGACGCCCCGCGATTATGCTGTTCGATCCAAGGGACCAACGTCTGGACACCTATCAACGGCACCAAACTCTGGGGAGCTCAATTTCGATTGAAAGACCTCAAACGAATGATGCTATACCTGACTTTGCCAGGGAACAATGATGGTAACTTGGAATATCGCGGTCCCAACGCCCCAGCGAAGCCGGTATTCTATGGGCTAAATGTCCAAAATCTCTCGGGGCAAACGATTGAATCGGAATTGTTCAGTCCTCAGCTCGGCGAGACCCGTAAACTGAAGGTATACCTCCCGCCCGGACACGCGCCCGAACAAGACTGGCCCGTATTATTCTTTGCAGACGGCATATCGGTGGATTACACCGCTCGCTTGATCGAGCCGATGATTGTCGCTGGAGATATGGCCCCGATCGTGATCGTCGGCCTGCTTTCCGGTCAGCGCGGGATCGTCGAAGACCGGTCTGATGTGCCGGTTGCTTTGGATTTACGGAACGCCGACTATCTACCGGACCTTGACGACGAAGCTCCGCATCGCTTCGGACAGCATATGGCATTTGTCTCGGAATCCGTCATCCCATGGGCCGAAAAATCATTTGGAGCCGGCCGCAATGGCCAACGGCGCGGCGTCACAGGAAAATCCAGCGGCGGAACATTCGCGCTCTATGCGGCCTATATGAACCCAGACCTGTTCGACGTCGCGTTACCTCAATCGCCAGGCTCAGGGACGCTGTTCGACGCGATTCCCGCGCCGAGCGATGCGCCCGAGTTTTGGCTCAGTGGCGGGACTTTGGAGGTTCCGTTTCTTAAATCCGCGGAAGCCAGCGCGGAAGCCCTTCAGACTGCTGGGTACAAGGTTCATTTTAAGACATACTTCGCTGGGCACGCGCCCGATCAATGGAACCAGGCGCTGGCTGACACGCTACCTAAGGCATTTCCGCCAGCACACTGAGACAGTGAACTAGGCCGCTTTTCGCTTCAATCGCCGCGCTTCGAGCTTGTTCAAAGCGTGAATGTAAGCCTTGGCTGCGGCGACCAGCGTATCCGGATCAGATGATCGCCCTGTCGCCATAATGCCCTCGCCTTTCAGGCGAACATGGACGTCTGCCTGCGCATCCGTCCCACCGGTCACGGCACTCACCTGGAACAGGTCGAGCTTGCCCTGGTGGGGCACTATATTGCGGATGGCGTTGAACACAGCATCGACGGGCCCATTGCCTTCTGTCGATACAGAATGGCTGTCACCATCCACAAGGACGCTCAAATCCGCCGTTTGCGGACCTTCGGAACCGGCCACGACACGCAATTTTTCAAACGCGATGCGCTCGCCCATGGCTGACAATTGATCATCCACCAGAGCAATCAGATCGTCATCAAAGACGTGCTTTTTCTTATCGGCCAGATCTTTGAAGCGCTTGAACGCCTCATTCAAACTGTCTTTGTCGAGCTCATAGCCCAGGCTTTCCAGCTTGTCTCGGAAGGCATGGCGTCCGGAATGCTTGCCCATGACGAGGCTGGTCTTGGAGACACCAACATCTTCAGG
>JBCCDZ010000096.1:0-9874 GCA_039030525.1 Pseudomonadota bacterium
ATATGGTTGCTATATCTGTCAACTCTTCCTTTATTCGCTGGTTTTGCATATTTACTTGCAAGACAGACCATTATTTTTGGATACTGGATACAAGAAAGTGAACATGAACCCCATTATACCAATTTTCCATATGTAGTAGCTTTCCCCATTATGTACTCCTTCCACCACCGCCACCACCACCTCCGCCTCCTACTCAGGCTGAGCAGGTTGACTTGGCGCCATGTTCAACGGTGAACCAGGCATTCGTGGTCTACTTCGAGTGGGATAGTTCTGATCTCACCAGCCAGGCGTCTGCGGTTGTTGATCAGGCGATTGCGAACATTCGTGATCGTGAAGATTGCTCAACTGGCGGCGTCACCATTGTCGGTCACACCGACACATCTGGTGCATCAGCGTACAACCAGCGTCTTTCAGCGCGTCGTGCGTCGATTGTTTCGGATGCACTGGAATCACGTGGCATCGACGCAGAAGCGATTGATACCGCAGCTCGCGGCGAGAACGATCTGGCGAAAGCGACACGCGATGGCGTTCGCGAGCCGCTGAACCGTCGTTCGGAAGTTACGATTATCGTCCAGTAATTTTGACGATTATCGAATGAGATTGGCCCAGCCGCATGGCTGGGCCTTTTTCGTTTGGATTGACCACTGCACCAGATTATACTGGTTTCTGAGCCATTCTCGGGAGCGCGTCATTTGAAAGATCGAAAAGCGACTTACGCAGAGTTTTGGCCGTTTTACTTGCAAGAACACGCGAAGCCTCAAACGCGGCAATTACACTATATCGGAACGGCATTAGTCATTGCGATTGCTGTGGTTGCGATCGCGAGTCAGCGATGGCTATGGCTCGCCGCTATGCCCGTGGCGGGCTATTTCTTTGCCTGGATGAGCCACGCTTTCGTTGAACGCAACAAACCAGCGACATTCATTCATCCTGTTTGGTCGCTGATCAGCGACTTTCGGATGTTTTTTCTCTGGATTACCGGGCGACTAGCGCCGGAACTTGAAAAAGCCGGTGTGTCGGCACCGGCCGAACCGACAGCTTTATAAATCGCCCCAGCGTTTTAGCGCTGAGCGCGCAATGGGTTCGCCCCATTCTTGAACGAAATGGCCGCCATCCTCGATCATCATTGGAGGCGGGCAGTTTTTTATGGTTGTGCGCAGGTTTTCCATTTGGTTCGGGCCGAGAACCGGGTCTTGAGCGCCGACCGCCATGAAACTGTCGCCCGCCCAATCATTCTTCCACCAAGCCGCAGCGCGTTTCGAGGTTTGGACGCCCTCCATGTCGGGATCTGTCATCACCAATTCTGGAAACCGCCTAACGCCAGCTTTGTAAGTGATGTCCGGAAACGGTGCACTGTAGGCGGCTTGTTCGGCATCGCTGAGGACAGGGGTCGCTCGTTGCATCAAGCCCCCAACATCCATGTCTGGCTGCGTGCGATTATAGGCGCGCCAGGCATCAAACCCTTCACCAGGGGTTTGTCCTACCGCAATGGCAGTGTTCATTACCAAAAGGCGTTGAAAACGCTGCGGCATGTCCATCGGGACGGTCAGGCCAATCAGTCCGCCCCAGTCCTGACAGACGAGCGTGATATTGGACAGGTCGAGGTGTTCAATCAGGGCAAGCAGCATTTTTCGATGAAAATGAAATGTATAAACCGCGTCTTCGGTTGGCTTGTCGGATCGGCCAAATCCAAGCCAATCCGGGCAGATGACACGTGCGCCGCTTTCGACGAAGACCGGCAGCATCTTGCGATAGAGATAGGACCAACTCGGTTGACCGTGTAGGCAGAGAAACGTGCGCTCTGCGTCGCGGTCACCTTCATCAAGGTAATGCACCCGCAATCCTTCATATCCCGGAAGGTCGTCGACATAGTTCGGCGGAAAAGCGTAGCCCGGCAATTTCTCAAACCGGGTATCTGGTGTCCTCACAAAGTCGAGCGTCATTCATTCCTCCTGATCGTGTCTTTTCCCGATACTTTAGTTGGGATCACCTCAAGATGAAATCTGTTTTCGTGACGCCTGCGTCAATGATTTGATTGCATGGCACAAAAAAGAGGGTCACTTCCGAAAAAGTGACCCTTTGAGGGAGAGTGAGGTAAATAAATCGATTAAGATTTTGCGGCAGCGTTGCAGCGCGCAAGGTCTTCCTCAGACAGCGTTTCGCGGGCGTTTGAGAATTCAGCCAGTTTACCGACTTCCTTGACGACTTTCTTGCAGGTGCTGACGCGCACGGTCTTGCGGTCGAGTTCGGCTTTACAAGTGTCGTCGGCGCAGGACCAAAGGGCTTTGGCAGCAACAATCTTTTCTGCTTTAGCCATTGGGGATTCGAGTTTTGCGGTGAACGCGGTACCGGCGAATGCGGTTCCGGCAAAAGCGAGGGCAGTTGCAGCTGCAGAGAGCGTACGGATCATGGGAGGAAACCTTTCAATTTTGGGTCGGTGAATAACCGGTGTCGATGTCTTCATCTGACATGGAGGAACATATAATTATTGAACAATAAGTCAATCGTTCAGCGCGCACAAACTGTGCTGCACGTGCGAATCCTCCTGTCAAATTGCGTCAGCAGGAGAAAATGCAACAGGCGCGGATTGACGCGACGAAGCGGATTGCAGCGTTAGCGTGGCTTCTTATCCTGTCGGGAAACACGAGAGAGGCAAAGATATGGATTTCGATATTCCGCAGGAGATAGCTGACTATCTGAACGTGCTTGATGCGTTCATCGAGGCTGAAATCCGACCGCTTCAAGAACAAGACGACAATATGCGGTTCTTTGACCATAGGCGCGAATGGGCGCGTACGGATTTCGACAATAACGGTTTGCCCCGTCCCGAATGGGAACAGCTATTACGTGAAGCCAAACGACGGGCCGACAAAGCCGGACATTTCCGGTTTGCATTGCCATCCGAGTATGGCGGGCAGGATGGCTCTAATCTCGCCATGGCGATTATCCGTGAGCATTTGGCGCGCAAAGGGCTTGGACTGCATAATGACCTGCAGAATGAGCACTCCATCGTCGCCAATTACCCGCAAATCCTGATGTTGAGAGACTTTGCTCGACCCGAGCAGAAACATCTGATTCAGGATGCTTTGGATGGTAAGTTCATCGCGACGTTTGGCCTGACTGAGCCAGAACATGGGTCGGATGCGACACATATGGATACGGTCGCGAAGCGCGAAGCCCGGGATGGGGTTGATGGCTGGCTGATCAATGGCGAGAAAATGTGGACGACGGGCATGCATGTTGCCACGCATATGATGTGTTTTGCGCGCACCAGCGGCGAAGATGGAGATGCGCGCGGAATCAGCTGCCTATTGGTTCCCGCCGATGATCCCGGCGTCAAAATTGAGGAATATCTCTGGACGTTCAATATGCCGACGGATCATCCGCGCGTCTCGTTAACCAATATTTGGGTGCCGGAATCTGCATTGTTCGGGCCAGCTGAAGGGGGCCTCGCCTTAGCCCAACACTTTGTGCACGAGAACCGAATTCGGCAGGCCGCGAGCTCGGTCGGCGCGGCGCTTTACTGCATCGATGAGAGTGTCAGATATGCGCAAGAAAGAAAGCCTTTTGGCAAGGCGCTTGCGGTCAATCAGGCGATTCAATTCCCGCTCGTTGAACTTGCGACCGAAGCGGAGATGCTGCGCCTTCTAATCTTCAAGACCGCTTGGGAAATGGACCAGATGACCAAGCCGGAAGTTGCGGAGCGATTGTCGGACAAAGTCTCGATGTGCAACTATCGCGGCAACCGGCTGTGTTGCGACGCCGCTGACCGTGCGATGCAGGTGCATGGCGGTATCGGTTATTCGAGGCACAAGCCGTTCGAGCACATTTATCGCCACCACAGACGATATCGGATCACGGAAGGCAGTGAAGAGATTCAAATGCGCAAAGTCGCAGGGCATTTGTTCGGCTTCATGGGCAAGCGCAACCGTAAATAGCGAACGCAGAATTTCACCTGCCAATCACGACCTTTCGTTAAATCCAGGCGATTAGGCCTGAGGCTCGCGTACTAGGGGCGCAGTGTGACTCCAAAAGGAGCACATGAGGGAGCCTAGACGTGAAACCTTCTCGGATTTTCGGGGCGTGCGACAATATTAAAGGCAATGTCGCGGCGCTGTTTGCTGTTTTGCTTTTTCCGGTTTTGATCGGCGTCGCGTTCACAATCGATATTGCGCGGCAGATTGGGACAAGTCGAAATTTACAATTCGCAATCGATGCCGCCGCCTTGGCTGGCGCAAACGCGCTGCAGGATGCCAGCCTGACCGAAAAGCAAATCCAGGAGCGCGTGACAGGGATTTTCAATGCCAACAGTCCCTCATCCAATTTAGGCGTCACATGCGCTGAACCGGTGATCGACTTCCTTGCAGATGACGCTTACGCCGTGGAACTCGAAGTGACGTGTCAGTTGCCGACTCTGCTGGGCGCCTCGCTGTCGGGAAAAGACACGATCGAAATCACGCGGTCGGCAAACTCCACCATTTCATTGCCAACCCTGGACATTGCTTTGATGCTGGACATGTCGCAATCCATGGATCATGGCGGCCGATTGCCAGCGTTGAAGAGCGCAGCCAAAAGCCTTGTCGCCAGATTGATCACCACAGAGTCAGGAAAGCGCGTCCGCATTGCGCTCATTCCGTATGGAGAGGCCGTGAATGCAGGCGTCTACGGCAATCGCGCTCAAGGCAAAGCAGAAGATGATGATTCTGATCTAGATGGCGACAAGGTTTGCGTCACGCACCGGAAGAACGTGGATTCCAGATTTACCGACGCGGCCCCGAGCGAGGATCATTATGTTAGCGATGATTCCGGTGCCGTCTGTAAAACGCCGATGATTTTACCGCTTTCAAGCGATGCTGCTTCCCTTAATGCGGCGATCGATTCTTTGACCGCGCGGGGGTATAATACGGCAGGTCACATTGGCTTGGCATGGTCCTGGTACGCGATCTCATCGAACTGGAACGATGTTTGGCCGGATGCTTCTGAACCCAATCCAAATGATGAACCGAGTTCAATTAAGGCCGTTGTGATGATGTCGGACGGCATCTTCAATCGGCATCACGATTATGGCTCCCGTGAAGCCTATTTGCAGAGCGCGAGCGACACGATGGATTTGTGCTCCAATATGCGGGCCGCCGGAACGATCATTTATGCGGTCGGCCTCGACATCACGCCACCCAGTCATCACTGGATTACCGAGGAATGGCTAGAGAATTATGGGCCTGAAACCGTGTTTGAACATTGTGTCGGCGATGTCGACCGATTCTATCAGCCCTCAGCGAGTTCAGAACTTGATGGCATGTACCAGGAGATCTCAGAAAAGCTGGAAATTGAGTCCGTCCGACTCGCTCAATGAGCCGCCCTGACCAGTGAAAGCGCGTTTCGATCAAATTTGGTCGGGTTGAGTATCAGTTCTTTAAATCAGAAGGTGTAGCAATCACGTCGCGTACTAGGGGCGCAGCGTGACTCCAAAAAGGAGCACATGAGGGAGCCTAGACGTGATCCATTTCAAAATTCGCCAGTGGGCGAAAGATGCCCGCGGACATGCTGCAATTGTTTTTGCACTGATCGCATTACCCATTCTTTTGGCCTCGGGAATGACCATTGACCTATCGCGACAGGTGAATCTCAAAAAGCATGCGCAAGACGCTGTCGATGCTGCCGCTCTGGCCGGGGCGCGCTCGTTTAAAGACAGCTTCGTGCTCGCCGACGCGCGAAGGGCCGCCATCGCGGCTTTCGACGCAAATGAATTGACGATGCACGGGGATGCCACATGCACACTGAATGAGCCCGTCTTTGATCGCGCGTCGTTCTCGGCGAAGGTTTCGGCAAATTGCACAGCGCCGACGCTGTTTGGCATCGGTATTTCGGGCCAAAGCGAAGTTGCAGCCAACGTATCATCCACTGCGGCGGCCATTCACACAACCGCCGATGTCGCGATGATGTTCGACTTGTCCAATTCGATGGACAACGGTGAATTGGTATCATTAAAGGCGGCGGGAAAACGCGCGGCGGAGCTCATTATCGGTCTTCAAGCCGGCGCCACAGGGCGCGTGGCGGTGATCCCGTTTGCAGGCGGGGTTAATGCCGGTGATTTCGGTAATGCGGCGACCGGACGGCTGTCAGGAAATGACGATGAGGCGGATGATGTGGAGCGCGTCTGCGTCACCGAGCGCACGGGTGCAGACGCTTTTACAGATGCTGATCCGACCAGTTCACCTGTCGGCGGTGTCATCACACAAGACGATATGAATGCGAGCACGGAACATGATATACTGTCAGTCGCCCAGTGCCCCGACTCTCCGATCACGCCATTGGATAGCAATTTGAGCGATGTCAAAACCGCCATTGATGATATGAGCCGATCTTCCGGTATTTTGGGCGGAACGACCGCTGGTCATTTGGGGATTGCCTGGTCTTGGTACACGATTTCCCCAAACTGGAACGCGGTGTGGGAAGATTCCGATTTTGGGGGGGGTAGTAGTCATGGTGCGAAACCGTATGGTGACCCGAACATTCTGAAAGTCGCGATCTTGATGACCGATGGAACGTTCACACAAGCCTTCGCGATTGGGGTCGCAGACACGGATAACGCCACCAAGCTGGAAAACATCGAGACCGCAGCTGAGAACTTGTGCGACGGCATGCGAGCTGAAGGCATCATCATTTATGCGATTGCTTACGATGCAACGAGCGAGGCCGAAGCCTTGCTGCGATATTGCGCGGGCGGCAGTTCCGATCACTATTTTGAGACAAATGACGAAGATGATTTGGAGAACATATACGAGCAGATTGCCGGGAAATATTTGAATGTCGGCATTGTCGGGTAAGAGACAAAGACTGGAAAAACACGCTCAAATCGGCGTGTTTCGATCGGATGGAAGGATAAACGATGGCGACTGTCAGCCTGTCTTAGCAATGCGCGCCACAACCAAAAATAGTGGTGTAGTGTTTTCACCCCGCACCGTGAATTTTTTCCAAAAAAAGTCGCGGCGCTCGAATTCCAATACTGGTCGGTCTTTGATTGTGACCGGAGCATAGATGCCTCGAATTTGATTGAAATCTGGTAGACCCCGGCAAGGTCTTCTTAGCAGCCCGAATCCTACTTCTTGTCCCCACGTACTAGGGGCACTGCGCGCTTTCATCGAGCGCGAGCGAGGAGCAGGTACGTGAGTTTTTCATTTCTTAGTCGCTTTGGGCGCGCCCGGCGCGGCAATGTCGCCGTATTTATGGCGGTCTCTGCTTTGCCGATCGCCTTAATGGCTGGCTTCAGTATCGATACCGCTCGGCAGGTAAAAACAAAGCAAAGATTAGTGGCTGCCGTCGATGCAACAATCCTCGCAGGCACGCGACGTCAAGCAAAAACCAACAGTTTTGATCGCGCAATAGATACTGTATATAAAACATTCAGCGCCAACATGTCTGGCAATGCAAAGGATACGCAATGCCGCGTTTATAGAATCGCGTATAACAATAGTTCCAAAAAATTCTGGGTGAGCGCCGAGTGTAAGTTGCCAACGACGCTTGGCGCTAATATTTCGGGTAAAGCGGAGATGACGGTCCGCGTGAGCGCTGAAGCAAAAGCGTCCGTGACATCGCTCGATCTGGCATTGGTATTGGACACGTCAGTGTCTATGGGCACTACAAAAATGGCGGCTTTGAAGGAGGCTGCAAATCAACTTGTCGAAGACCTTGTCGATCCGGCAAAAGATTATGTTCGTATTTCGATCGTTCCGTACAATGGATCCGTGAATGCAGGGGCTTATGGCAATGTCGCATTGGGGCGTGCCGCGGGTGACGATTCTGACGGTGATGGCCTGGACGATGTCTGTATCTCTGAACGCGCAGGCGGCGAAGCGTTCACGGATGCCAAACCGGCCGCGGGCGCCTACGTCGAACCTAAGACCATTTACGCGAGCAGCTGCTATAGCGCTCCAATCCTGCCACTGACGAACAATAAGTCCAAATTGCAGGGGCTAATAAACGGATTGACGAGCGGAGGCTATACTGGCGGACACATTGCGCTGGGCTGGGGTTGGTACACAATTTCACCAAATTGGACCGACGTCTGGCCAGCCTCTGCAAAGCCAATGAATTACGGCAATCCGGATGAAATCAAGGCCGTGGTGTTGATGTCTGATGGAAGCTTCAATGGGACGGACGCCAATTCTCTGGGTGACCCAGACGAGCAAGCAAAAAAGATGTGTTTGGCGATGCGTGCACAGGGTGTCATTGTCTTCTCCATTGCGTTTCAAATTACTGATGCAGACGCATTGGCCCTGATGCAGGACTGCGCGTCATCGAGCAGCTATTATTACGATGCTGCGGACAAGGATGAGCTGAAAGCAGCGTTTGAGGCCATTTCGAGCAAATTCCAGGGTGTTGGGCTAACCGGGTGATCTCGTCCAATCAGTGCCCATTCCCGGGTATGGTTGCTAACCTCTTAATACGCGAATTGGCACACAACTTGCTCGCCTGAGACGCGAAAACGGCAATTGTGCCGCTTTGAAGCGTCGGGGACAGAGCAATGTTCACACTTGGAACGAAAAAATGGGCCAATGAGACAGGCGGCAATGTCGTCATGCTCTTCGCATTATGTCTGGTGCCGGTCTTGATGGTTGCGGCCTTTGCGGTCGACAGCGCCCGGCAAATCTCAACCGACCGCCATTTGCAGGCCTCGATTGATGCGGCCTCACTGGCTGGCGCCCGCGCCATGGAAGATGCCAGCACCTCTGATGCTGAAATCAAGACGATCGCGATGGACTCTTATCGCGCGAATCTCAATACGGCACATGATGACGTTGCGTGCGTCGATGCCACGATTACGGTCGATCGGTTCGCCGGCACTGTAAAAGTCGAGTCGAATTGTGCGGTTCAGACCATGTTTGGTGAGAATATCTCGCCCGAAACCGTCGGTGTTTCGAGCGCGGCCACCGCAAAAGCCAATGTCACCAAACTCGATCTGGCGCTGATGCTGGACGTTTCTGGGTCCATGTCGGGTCAGAAGCTGACGGATTTGAAAACCGCCGCCAAAAATGCGGCCCGAACGCTGATCACACCTGCGACAGGGGATCGCGTACGTATCTCGTTTGTAAGCTATGCAACATCCGTGAATGCGGGCGCTTATGGCAATGCCGCTTTGGGACGAGCTGCGAGCGACGATTCAGATGGTGATGGCTTGGACAAGGTCTGTGTCTCCGAACGGACCGGATCGGCTGCCTGGAACGCCGATGAGCCTGAAATCGGGAAATGGGTCGGCGATAGTTCTGTCGAGTGCCCGGATTCAAGCCTTTTGCCGCTGACCAATAATCTCACGACATTTGAAACAGAAATTGACAATCTCACCGCCGACGGATGGACCGCAGGTCATCTTGGCATCGCCTGGTCGTGGTACCTGATCGCGTCTGATTGGAGTGATATCTGGCCAACCGCGTCAGCACCGTTGTCGGAAACTGAGCCTCAGACGGTCAAAGCGGTCATCCTAATGACCGATGGCCAGTTCAATACGGCATACGAGTCCACACTGGGTAACAGCAATGAGCAAGCCAAGAAAATGTGTGATGAGATGCGCGATGAGAACGTCTTGGTCTATGCGGTCGCTTTCCAAGCACCAGCAACGGCTAAGGATACGCTGGAAGATTGTGCAGGCACCTCTTCTCGCTTCTTCGATGCCGCCAATGGGCAGCAATTGCTCGATGCTTATGCAGCCATTGCCAGCCAATTGTCCGCTTTGACTCTGGTCCAATAATCGAGGCAAGCAAAACAGGCTTGGGACTTGTCGGTTATTCGGATTCGGACTAGCTAGCGTTTATCAAATCCGTTCCGGGAGAGAATCGAACTCCCGATCGCCGAAGGCGCAACCGCCCCGGAAACGCTC
>JBCCDZ010000097.1:0-9795 GCA_039030525.1 Pseudomonadota bacterium
CGCGCCACTGAGGCATTAAGGCGGCCATCCCAGCGGTTCACATCTGCTTCCAGCGCGGTGCGGCGCGCCATGGCCTGTTGCCGGTTGCGTGTCAGGTCGGTCAGGCGACCACGACACTCGGTTTCACGCTCGCGTGCCGCCGTGAGGCGTTGGCGGGACTCGGCAACGGCCTGTTCAAGTTGCACCAGTACTTCTGTATTTTCGGGCTTTGCGGCAGTTTGATAAGCTTCGACAGCGATCGCGAGGTCAGATTCGACACGCGCAAGGTTCTCTTTCGCGGCGTCGGCTTTTAAACTTGCGCGGTCGGCTTGCTGTTTGGCGCTGGCCAGGTTGCGGCGACTTGTTTCCAAACGTTGGGCAGCTTCCTGAACATTTCGGCGGAAGCGCTTCAAGTCCTCTTCAGCGCCAATTCGTTCGCCGCGTGCGGTTGCGTACTTGGCTTGAAGGTCAGAGACGTGCTGACGTTGTGGGCCCAGCGCCGCTTGCGCTGCTTCGAGGCGCGCTTGCTGTTCCAAACGCTCGGCCGCCGCCACTGGCGCAGCCGGCGTGCGTGTGAAGCCGTCCCAGCGCCATAAATGCCCGTCCAGCGTGACCAGACGCTGTCCAGGCAGCAATTCGCTGGCCAGCTCCTGACCTTCGGATCGCGATACCACACCGCATTGAGACAATCGCGCGGCGAGCTCACCTGGCGCTTCGACAAAATCGGTCAGCGGCTTGGCATATCCCGGCAGCGCCTGAGTCTTAACCGCGCTGCCGCCCCAGTAAATTGATGCAGACCTGTCGGTTGGGGCCTGCAAATCGTCTCCAAGAGCCGCCGCCACAGCTTTTTCATAGCCATCGCGAGTCCGCATCTGTTCGACGACGGGCGGACTCTGACCCGTTTCGGCTTTACGCAACAGACGGGTCAACCCAGCGATTTCGGTTTCCAGGGTTCGAAGCATATCTTGTGCTTCGTCGGCTGGCGCCTTGGCGGCAAGTTCGCCTTCTTGTTTATCGAGCACGTCTTGCTCAGCGGCATTGACGGCGTCTTGAGCTGCTTTCAGGGCGGTTTCGGCTTCAGTTTCTGCATCGCGTGCAATGTCTAATTCGCCTGTGAGCGCTGACGTATCAGGCAATTCGGCGACAGCCGCGCGCAAGTGTTGAACCTCTTG
Source organism: Pseudomonadota bacterium (assembly GCA_039030525.1). Lineage (GTDB taxonomy): Bacteria > Pseudomonadota > Alphaproteobacteria > Caulobacterales > Hyphomonadaceae > Henriciella. The sequence continues at coordinate 1,152 of JBCCDZ010000097.1, forward strand.
TTCCAGGCTTTCCATACGCCGCCTGTGGGCATTCGCATTCGCTTCAAGCGCCTGAATTTCAGCACGCTTTTGCGCAAAAGCTTCATTCTTTTGGTCCGCGTCGTTTTGCGCTGCTTCCAAATTGGTTTTGGCTTGCGCGAGCACGCGCTCGGCTTCGGCTTCTTTTTCTTTATTGGTTGTGTCGTTCTCGACCGGCAGAGCCGCAAGCGCTTCCTTGGCGTCCGCCAGTGTGCGCTCTGCTTCTTCCTTCTGCGCTTGTTCGCGCTGAATATCCTCTGCGAGACGTTCGGCTTCGCGCTCCAGGCCCGCGAGCAGATCGGCGGCGTTCTTGCGTTCGGTTTCAACGCGCGCCAGTTCGATCTTGGCCTGGCCGAGTTTGCCGGAAGCGGTGGCTTCCGCCATGCGCAGCGGGCCAATGCCGTCGCTGGCTTCCAGACGCTTGGTTTCGGCGACAGCCGCTTCTCGGGTCAGGCGCTCAACTTCGGTTTTGGCCCGCGCTAAAGAGACCGCTGCAGTTTCTTGGTCGGCTTTTGCTGTGTGCCATTTCAGGTGCGCCAAGAAGGCTTCTAGCGCAGAGATTTTCTCGCTCAACTCTTTGTATTTGCGGGCTTTTCGTGCCTGTCGCTTTAGGCTCTCGAGCTGTCGTTCGACTTCCGCTGAAACTTCTGTCAGCCGGTCGAGATTGGTTTCAGCGCCGCGCAGTTTTAGCTCAGCTTCATGACGCCGTGTATTGAGACCTGAAATACCGGCCGCCTCTTCGAGGATGCGACGCCGGTTTTGAGGTTTTGAGCCGATCAACTCACTGATTTGGCCCTGACGCACAAGCGATGGCGAATTTGCACCAGTCGAAGCGTCGGCGAAGAGCAGTTTAATGTCCTTGCCCCGAACCGTTCGGCCATTCAGCTTATAGCTTGAGCCCGCGCCGCGTTTCAAGCGACGCATGACTTCCAGCGTATCTGAGCTGTTAAACTCCGGAGGTGCTGTGCGGGCGCTATTGTCCAGCACCAATGTTACTTCGGCGAGTTCACGCGCCGGACGCCCGGCAGCGCCAGAGAAGATAAGATCATCCATCTCGCCGCCGCGCATGGCTTTGGCAGAATTCGCGCCCATGGCCCAGCGCATCGCTTCCAGCAGATTGGATTTGCCACAACCGTTCGGTCCGACAATCCCAGTCAGACCGGGGCGGATAGGTACAGCTTCTGGGTCAACGAATGACTTAAAGCCAGCGATGCGTAATTCGGTTAACTGCATGCAGCCCCCTCAATCCCTATTCGCTCGCCGGTTCACCGAGCGCCTCGTCCAGGGCGGCGGTAAACACGGCGGTTGAAATGCGAACATTAATGTCGAGCATCTCACCATTCAAAAAGAAGGTCGGCGTAGCGTTCACGCCTTTGTCTCGCGCGGCCGCGATCGATGCTCGGATCGCATCGCGGCTGTCCTGGTCAGCGAGACAGGCTTCGAACTCGGCTTCTGTCGCGATTCCGTGATTGGCCCCGACTTGCTGCAATGCTTCAACAACCGGACCGCCTTGACGCGCAAGTGTCAGAATAGCGTCCTGGCGCATGAAAAGCTCGTCGAGCAGGGCATAATAATCATCCCCATCGGTGCAACGCGCGAGCGTGAAGCCGGCCACCGCAATGTTTGCGGGCGCGGTCGGGAATTCACGAAACACCAATCGTACCTTGCCCGTGTCGATATATTCGGATTTGACCGTTGGCATGATGCGCGAGTGGAAATCGAGACAGGCGGGGCACGTCCAGCTGGCATATTCAATAAGGGTCACTGGCGCGTCCGGATCACCGAAGATAATGTCCTGAAGGACAACGTCTTCGCTTCCAGCGGCGTTCGAATCGCTGCTGGAATTACCGCCCTCGGAGCCGGAACCACAAGCGGTCAGGACCAAAGCGGCAACGGCGCCTACTGCGCCACGACGGGTGAATCGAAGCATTCTCATAACCTTTCCTTAACAGTCTGAGTCGGATTGGTTGCCAAGAAGTTAACGCCGTTGCGGCGTCGAAACGACCTCTATTCGTCGGTCGTTTCGGGTTCTGGTGGCAAATTCAGTTTAGAATCAAGCAGCGCTTTCATACCGTCAGCAGAGCGCCAATCATAGCCTTGCAGCTTTTCGCCATTGATGAAGACGGTCGGCGTCGAGTTCACGCCTTGGCTGTCGCCTTTCATTACGGATTCACCGATTGCATAGGTGACGTCCTGATTGCTGAGGCATGCCGTGAAGCCGTCTCCTTCAATGCCATAGCTTGTTGCGAGCGTGCGCAGGGCACTCTCGATATCACCGCCAGAGCGCGCCAGATTGAGGATGTTGGTTTGTGCGGCAAACAAATCATCGATGACATCATAGTATCGGTCTTCGCCAGCGCATCGCGCCACCGCAAACCCGGCAACGGAAATATTGGTTGGCGCGGTTGGGAATTCGCGAAACACAAACTTTACATGCCCGGCTTCGACATAATCCGCTTTCAGCATGGGGACCACATCACTGTGGAATTGCAGACATGCCGGACACGTCCAGCTGGCATATTCGACCATCGTGATAGGCGCATCATCTGCGCCCAAAGCAATATCCGTCAAAGCAAGTTCACCTGATCCCGCGGTTTGGGCATTGCTCGAATCCGCTGCGCCACATGCTGTCAGAGCGATTGTAGAAACAGCGATTAACGCCGCGCGGCGGGAGAATCGAAACATGGACGGACCTTTCAGGGTTCAGAACGGGAGCGTGTGGGGACGCGCTTCTGGTTTATCTTCTTCAGGTTCAGCCGTTAACACGGCTTCGCCCAGTGCAACAATTGCTGCACGCAGTTTTTCGTCATCAATACTCTGTGCGCTGGCAAGTAAGGCATCGTGCTGTTCGGGGGTCAATGGGATGTTCTTTCGGCTGACCACTTTCGGCGGCGTACCAATATGACCTTGCAAGATCTTGATCGCGGTGATGTCGCCGCCCGCAGCCACCGAGACCCGTTGCCGAATGATCTCGCTTTGATGCTGAACCAGACCGGCGGCGGCCGGAACAACCATCAGCGTCAGACGTCGTCCACCTTTGGCCGGCGTTAGCTTCTCGGGGCGACAAAGACGCGCCAGTTGTTCACCGACAATGTCTTTCCATTCTACTTTTAAACGGCTCAGTGTGGGCGCTTTGGTTGGCATTTTCTTGCGCGCGAGCCGCATTGCCGCTTTGCCAATAGTGCCCGGCCCCGGATGTATGGGTTTAGCTTTCGCATAGCGCAGTTTGACGCGCGCGCGGGCTTCTTCCAAAGGATCGAGGGTTGATCGTTTTACCATTCAGAACAGTTTGCCCCGCATGACCATGGATGAAAAGTTACACTTTACAGACTTTGCCGATCAATTGCTCGATTGGTACGCGGTTTCGGCGCGGGATCTGCCCTGGCGGGTGGGACCCAGCGATCGTGCCAGCGGCATTCGGCCGGACCCATATCGCGCCTGGATGGCCGAGATTATGCTGCAACAGACCACTGTGCCGCATGCGACCCGCTATTTCCACGCGTTCACGGAGCGGTGGCCAAATGTTGAGGCCCTGGCAGCTGCTAAAGATTCCGACGTGATGGGGGCGTGGGCCGGGCTCGGCTATTATGCGCGCGCGCGCAATCTGTTGAAATGTGCGCGCGAGATTGCGCAAATTGGCCACTGGCCAGACACCGTGGAGGGCCTACGCGCTTTGCCCGGGATTGGACCCTATACCGCCGGCGCGATTGCCGCGCTTGCTTTCGGACGCAGATCCGCAGCGGTGGACGGGAATGTCGATCGGGTCTTCGCACGCTTATTGGCCCTGAAAGGGGAGTGGAAAGCCGAAAAAGCGCATTTGAAATCGGTCGTCGAAGACCTGGTCCCTGAAGACAGGCCAGCTGAGTTTGCGGAAGGCTTGATGGATCTGGGGGCAACGATTTGCACACCGAAATCACCAAACTGTCTGATTTGCCCTGTGCGCACCCTTTGCCTGGCTCAAGCTGAGGGCGAACCTGAACGGTATCCGATTAAACCCAAGAAGGTGCCAAAGCCGCATCGCCTCGGACATGTCTATATCATGCAAGGTATCAATCGGACGGTGCTCACAGAAACGCGCCCCGACCGTGGATTGCTCGGCGGTATGATGGGGCTGCCAACCTCAGACTGGGCAGAGACGCTGGTGCAACCCGATTTTCCGGAACCAGCCGAATGGGAGGAGATCGGACAAGTCCGCCACGTGTTTACGCATTTCTCACTGACGCTAAATGTGTGGCGGGCGCATCGCGACGGTCCCGACGCGAATACACCCATCAAAAAAGCAGCTGACAGTTTGCCGAGCGTCTTCGCGAAAGCCTTGAAGCTCGCGCTTTGAGCTTGCTCCGACGTGAGGCCTTATCCTCAACCCCGGAAAGATCTAGGCTTGATCTAAACAGATAAGATCGGAGCGCGTCGTATGGACCTCAAATTAAGCGGCAAGAATTGTGTCATCCTTGGCGGGACACGTGGGATAGGCCGAGCGATTGCGGATACGCTCGCAGACGAAGGCGCGAATGTTGCCATCTGTGCCCGAAACGCGGACCAAGTCGCAAAAGCCGTGACCGAATTGCAAGCCAAAGGGGTTAAGGCGACAGGTGGATCCGTGGACGTCACGCAAGGCGAGCAATTACAGGCCTGGATCAATCGTGCTGCAGAAGAGTTGGGCGGCATCGATATCTTGGTCTCGAATGCAGGCGCTATGGCACAAGGCAATGATGCGGCCTCCTGGAAACAGAATTTCGAGTTGGATGTGCTTGGCGCGGTGAATGCGTTCGAGGCGGCAGAGCCGCATCTGGGCAAAGCAGCGGATGACAAAGGCGATGCCGCTTTCATCATTATCGCCTCAATTTCTGCGGCTGTGGCCGACAATGCCGGATCTTACGGCCCGATCAAAGCGACCCTCATTCACATGGCCAAAGGTCTGGCCCGCCAGCATGCCAAGCGCGGCATTCGTACCAATGTCGTCTCGCCTGGCATGGTCTATTTCGAAGGCGGTGTTTGGCACCAGGTCGAGCAGAATATGCCGGACTTTTTCAAAAAGGCTGTGTCGCGCAATCCGACGGGTCGGTGCGCGACGGCGCAGGAAATTGCCGACGCGGCTGTCTTTCTGGCCAGCCCACGCTCATCATATACGACCGGATCAAACTTGATCGTCGATGGCACGGTCTCGAACCGGGTGAATTTCTAGCTCGGGTCTTCGAAATGATCGCCGAGCGAACACATTTCGCCGTGTGCGTCTTGCGAGAAAGGATAATAGTCCGGTGTGAAGGCCGCGACTTTTGCGGACGCCGAGCTGGTTGAGAATGCCGTGCGGCCATCAATCGGCAACTCATTATGCGTCAGGCCGAAACAATGCCCGCGACTATCAATGCCGTAATAAGCCGGTTGAAGGCGCGGCAAGCCAAGACCTGCGACATGCGCGAGTGCGTCGTCGCTATAGATATAACCCCACATGTCCAAATAGTCGCGCAAATCGCGCTGCGCTGACCAGGATAGGGCGATCAGCAGCCAGTCATTTTGCGACAGAGAAAACGCTGTCGCGCGGTCCATGCCGCCAAAGCCGAGCCCGTCTGCTTTTGCAGCCCAGGCCGCGTCATTATTGGACGTCTGGAATTCGCGTGTCACGAGATTCAATCGCGGCATCATTAGCCAGCCATCATCAAACACACCTTGCGTTTCGAGGGCGGCGAGGAGCTGCACAAACATCGCCATTTGTTGACTGAAGGAAGACAAGTTGGCGTCGCGCATATACTGGCCTGGATCTGCTCGTGAGCGGCTGTTTTGAATAGTCGAATAGAGCGACTCATAAGGCAGGGTCCAGCACATAGGGCTGCTGCCGCCTGTGTCTTGGTAGTACCTGTAGCTGGTATGAAATGAATAGAGATTGGTGGTTGAATGAGTAGTGTCACCGCCTTCGAAATGATGCCGACTGCGAAACTCGAGCCCATGTCCGAGCTCATGTAAATCGCCGAGAAAAATCGGATCAAAAAACCAGTTCGCATCATAAGGATTGCCGGATGTCCCATCGCACGTGGGCGATCCGGAATTGCAATGAGGGCGATCGGCATTCATGTGCTTGATGACGTCAATTGTTTGAATGGTCAGGCCATGAGTGGCGGCGAACGCCCTTAAGTCAGCATTTTGCGATATCCCGGGTCCTTCCACGCCTGCGAACCAATGCGGCCAATCGCGAATATAAGTTTCAGTCATATCCGCCAATTCGCTCGGGGTAGACGTGTAAGGACGATCAAGGGTCTGCAACATTTTCGTCCGTGTCGAGTGCACCTCGAAATTAGGCGTGACGAATTCCGCCCAGTCATACTCATTCGACCCGAGGGCGTTGAGAAATGTGCTCGAATCTTCGGGTCCTCTCCAAACCGGGTGTTCGCCGACATTTTCAAAGTCAAAAGAGATATCTTCGCCGGTGACACTGAAGAAGGCGTGGACGGGGCCGCCATAGGCCGATGTAAAAGCGAGCGTTTCGCCGGGATCGATGGTCAAATTGCGAGAGGCTAAGATGATGGGTCGGTCATATGCATCTGCATTTCGAAACGGGGCATTGGCACCGTCTCGAATGGAATGAACTTTCAAACTCACGACCACGTCACTCTCATCCGTTCGTGTCACCGTAACGGTTTCGCCGGGAATAGCGTAGACGCCGGTCGTTCGAAACGGTCTTTGAGAGGTCATCTCAACAGTTTTATCGGTGCGCAAATGTGCGGGAAACTCAGATCTGCCATACGTTCCAAGGTTCGCGGCCGGGTTGATGTCGCGTGTGATAATTGCCGTTACATCGCCAAATATTGATCGCACGACCTCGAGGCTCGAAGCGCTCGTCCTGGCGATTGGGTAGGTTGTAAGGTTGCGATAATAATCGCCGGTGAGGGCCAAAAGTCCATGCCATCGAAAGGCGTTTGGAGTTGGAAATGCGCTGCCTTCCATATTGTGCAAGGCGTTCATCTCTGTGCGCAGGCTTTGCAGGGGCACGGCCACTTCCTCATTGAGGGCTGTATTTTCAATGCAAGGCCAATACTGTCGGCAGATCGAAATATCGTAGTCGATGTCGTCACCTTCGATTCGCTCAACCAGCGTTTCGTATTCGGCAATAAAATCGGGTCGCCAATCCGCCAGCACGTCAACCGGCGAGAATCCTAAAGTCGCGCGCGGGAGCGTATTTCGGCCTGCATTGGAGAGGTCGAGAATGTCCAGGAGTTGAGATTCGATCGCGTTGATATTGGTCCGCGAATGAACATAAAGGACCGGAATGCCTTCGTTCAGAGCTTGTTCGATGCGCGCGGTGATCTCGCTCGGATCATCCGAAGAGCTCACTTCTTGCGACAGAATGATGAGACCGGTTTCGTCGGAGATACAAGCGTCGAGATTCGCGCCGTCGCACGACCCGGCAGTGTTATAAGAAACGGCATCCCCAAACGTCTCGGTCAGCCAGTCACGGGTGATGCTTTCATCGGCAAAATTGCTGTCTTCCGCGAGATGCGCCAGCACGACATTGAACCCGTCTTGCGGATCGGCATTGAGGAGCCATGCGGTTAGATTCTCCAGAACACCTTGCATGTCGTCATTCACCGCAGTCTCGTCGAGCGCTTGCTGTCGAAATGGGTTTTCGCCGAGCACCGCAAATCGTGCCGCCTCGTGCCGGCCGATAATCGCGATCGCGAATTCCGTTTCGAATGGATCACCATTGGCGTCTGTATTGGCATAGATGAGGGGCATGCTGCCGCCTGACCCGGGCGCATAAAACCTTCCCCTTTCGCCATAGTGCCAGGTCACGTTCGTCAAGCTGTTGGACAGCGCTTGGCCATTGCCGCCCAGTTCAAAAATGGCGGCGATATCGTCATTATTCTGTTCGCGAATGCGTTCAATATCGGCAAGGAAAGCTTGTGGCGGGGTGAGATCCGTTTCTTCCGTAGTGAACGTGTAATCACCGGTGCGCAGCGCTTGCTCGATTGGGTCATACGCGATTTCGAGATCGATTTCGGCTTCTGTCGTATTGGTGCCGTCGCTGGCCGAGACGGTGATCGGGTCCTCACCAATATCTGAGCCGCCGGGGGTGCCGGTGACACTGCCGCCCGCGCCGATCCGCAACCATTTTGGTCCATCGACCAGTGCGAATGACAGCGCATCGCCATCTTCGTCTGTTGCTCTCAGCGTCGTATCGAGCGGCGTGCCTTCTTGCCCTGTGATCGTCTCGGTCGTGATGACCGGCGCAGCATTCGTCTCAGACGGCGGAGTCGTTGGCGGCGTGCTCGGCGGTGTCCCTGGCGTGTCCGGATCCTCCGTGCCGGCCGGCGGGGTGTCGGCATCCATCTCGCCGTCTTCGCCAGCGGTACAGGCGACCAAGGTCATCGCCAATAAAAGCCATCCTGCGTGCTTCAGCATCGTCTTGCTCCTGGAAAACAGATTGTTCGCCGACCGGCCGCGCTATTGCGGCCAGGTGCTGACGCCATCGATCGGCAGCTCGTCATAATCGAGGCTGGTGCAGTGGCCGGTCGGGGGGATGGCGTAGAAGGCTGGGTTCAGGCTTGGAAGATTGAGCGTCGCGATGTGGGATTTGGCAGCATCGCTGACGCCATAGCCCCACATTTCGTAATAGGTCGTGAGATCACGCTGC
>JBCCDZ010000098.1:0-9738 GCA_039030525.1 Pseudomonadota bacterium
CTCACTGCCAGGGCGCGCTGCGCGCATGCCGGCCGCAGCTCTGCGTGCGCAAAGCAGTTGGCCGTGCGTAGCGAGTCGCCCCGCGGGCAGACCCTTGGCACTCAAACCGCGGGCCTTCCGGCACGATTTCAAACCGCACGCCATCATCCCCGGTAGGCGTGACATCGAGCGTCTTGACCCCGTCAAACATGCGGTACGTCCCCCCACCCGCATCTGTGGCATCAATTTCGATTGAAGTGATATCGTCTCGGCCATTGGCGTCTTTGACGGTGCCCTTAATCGCCACCATCTCACCATCGCCAGAATGGTAAGCATTTCCTGGTGCTCGCGGCGAGGTGAAGCGCGGCTCGGGCGGCGTGTTCAATATGGTGACATTAAACGCCTCAGACGTGGACTTACCGTCTTTATCGGTGACGCTGACCGACGCCTCAAACTGTCCATGCGCATGAGGATATTTGGCCGTCGCAGAGCGTTCAATTTTGAACGTGTACTGTCCCGTACTGGGATCGTGGCGTCTATTCGTAATCGCCAGGTTGCGACCAAAGGCGCCGTCCGGTGTGGTCAGTAAGCCCGCCGGATGACCGCCCAGTTTTATGCCTTGTCGACCAATTTCATTCGCATTGCGATTATCGGCATTTGTATCGATGATCACGATATCACCCGAAATCGACACGTCGTCGCCTGGCTCACCGCTTGGAGCTGCGGGCATTGAAACAATGCGCGGCGCAGCATTCGCGACTGTGTAGCTAAACCGCTGTGTGTAGCGCGTGCCAGTCGCGCCTGCAGGGGCGCCAGCGGGAGCCCCTTGCACTGTGATGCTGACCGGGAACGGTCCAGGCCGCCGGACATCATCAATCTTGAATGTGATATTAGCGGCGCCGCCCGGGGTCCGTGTGTTTTCCAGGGTCGCAAAGGCGTCCATTCCCGTCACTGTCACGCTGGATATATTCACCGCTGTGCCACTGGCCGTGCGTGCAGAAATGCCGGCATTGACCCGCGTGCCAGGCTCAACGCTTGCCGGAGCAAAGCTGATCGAGGCAACAGGATCGTCGGTGCCATCACATTCCGCTTGTGTTTTAGGCCGCTCATTGATCGTGCGGGTTAGCGCCCCAATACTGCCGACAATATCTTGTTGGGCGCCCCGCATCGCATTGAGATTGGCGGTTCCGAAGTCCAGACTTTCAAGGGCTCTCGCAGACGTTTCGCCGAGCACTGAACGATCGTCGATGGCCGCAGTATAGTCACGCTGCAATTGACTGACGCGTCGACCCAGCGTCGTCGCGCGCGCTCTCAGCGCATTCGCAGCCGTCAAATCAGTAGCGCGGTCTGGTGTGCCAGGCGGGCAGGCATAGCTCGCTGGTAAGCCATTCAGAGTTTGCTGCACATCGATTCGCAATGTCGCGAGCGCGCCATTGATGGCGATACCCTCTTCGTAAATCGCTGTTGCACGTGCATCTTGGGCTGCCGCAGGCTGAACAATTGCTGTTGGCGCAACCGCAATAATCGTGGCTAACCCAGCGGTGTGGAATAGTTGATTTCTAAGCATGGTATTTCTCCCGTCCCGCTCTTCGAAAAGTAGAAGAGCCGAAATAGGAGACGCGAAATCGCACAGCTGCGCATGATCCGTTTGTACCATACGGAATAAAATATATATATTTCAAGGTATTACGGATCTATAATGCCGATAATCAGCGCTAATAGAGCATCTCTGCGCCTTCAAAACGGCCTCGAACGAATCGCGCGGTTTCCATGATTGATTTGTCCGCGTCGACGGTGAAATCATGCTCCCAAACATGCCCGCCCATCGGCCAGACCCGCATCAACATTTTGCCGTCCGCTTCCTGGACGCGCTGGGCCAGTAGTTTCGAATCATCAAAAAAGGAATCTTCCTGGCTGACATGGACCAGCATTGGCGGCAGCCCAGACAGGTCCCCAAATAGCGGCGACGCATCGGGATCAATCGCCAGCACTTTGTCCTGCAAATATAAGCGCGCGCAAAGGGCGGTCATTTCCATGGTGAACGGGCTGATCCCGGACAATCCTGATGACAGCAGCGAATAGCCGGTGAGGGCCAAATCCAACCAGGGCGAGAACATCGCCAATCCTGCGGGCATCGGCTCACCCCGGGCTTTCAGGCGCAGCAAAACCGCCATTGCGATCGAGCCACCCGCCGAATCACAAGCGACGACGACTTTGGATGGATCATAGCCATCATCATACAGTCCCAGCAAAGCCGATTCGACATCATCAACGGCCGCTGGACAGGGATGTTCCGGCGCGAGCCGATAATCAGCAATCCGCAATCGCGCTTCAGACATGCGCGCCAGACGCGCCGCCAGCGCCGTCATGCGATCGCTTCGTTTCATGATGAAAGCGCCGCCGGGCACATAGAGAATGGCCGCGTCATCGGGAGCGCTCTTGGCAGATATCCACTCGCCTAATCCATCGACCACTGGCTCACGCATCGTGTCGCGAAAGGCGTCATCCATCAGCAAGGGTTTAACCGCCGCCTCTTTCGCGCGGTCGTCGCGAAACTCTCGCACGGACTGGGCCAGCACCTGATGTTGCCCGCGATCCATCATCTGTGCCCAGCGTCGCGCCTTTTGTCGCGAAATGTACTGGATGAGCCGATTGCCCTGGCGTTCTCGCCATCGCTGAAAGTCCGAACCGGGATGCAGCAAAGGCATATCGATCAGCTCAACGCTTTGCGCCTTAGTCGCGATGTTCGCCATAGTCGTATCCCCACGAAACGAGTTTTGCGTGCCGAGACAGTGTAGTATATGCTCAACCATCTGTCATGTTGAGCGGATCCATGTCGAAAGAGAAGGCATTACAGCGCGCGCACTTGCTGGTCGAAAGATCGGTCGAGTTGAAGCGTTTTCGCAAAGCCTATCCTGGCAGTGATGAGCGCTTTCGCGAGATTGAAAAGATCGCGCCGGATGAGCTCAAACCGATCCTGGGCCATGTGCTCGAATTGATGAATTTGCCGGATGACGACGATCACCCAGCCTTAAGCCAGTTTTTCGGGTTCACGGGCGCGGAAGCCAAACTTGCAACCTTTTTGATGGCGGGTGGCAGCCTGTCCTCTTTCGCCAAAGAGAATGGTATCAGCCGCAACACGGCGCGCAATCAGCTACAAGTCATTTTCCAGAAGACCAATGTTCGCCGACAGGGAGAGCTCGTCGCGCTGCTCCGGGATACGGTGAATTCTCTGTCCTGATCAGGCTGGGGCGTTTGAGGTCCGTGCCTCAATATACTTATCCAGAGCGTAAGCCCCGGCGCCACGGGCGGCAAAATGTAAACTTATAAAAATGAGCGCCAGTACAGGGAACATGCCACGATAGTCATCGCCCAGATGGACCATGATCAAAGCGACAATAAAATTGAATACCATGATCAATGCCGCCCACCGCGTTAAAGCGCCGGCGATGAACAAGAGACCGCAGACAAATTGCGCGCAAACGCTGATCCACGCCATGGCCAACGGGAACGCAAATCCGTTCGCCTGAACAAATGCCACGAATTCCGCCATATCTTCCGGTCGGAACAAATTGTCCGAGACGCCCCAGACGAGAAAGCTGCCGACAAACAGGCGCAAGACAAGCAAACTCACGTCTTCGAACGCACGCATTCGGTTGAGCATCGATACGATTGCCATGGTCGCCTCGTTGTCGTCCGCAGGTGAAGGACGTGCTAGCATGTTTGGGTGAACTAACTCAATTGAAGAGGGTCTCTTCAATGGGTTCGGCCTGCCTGGGATCAAGGGACCTTATAGGGTTGGGCGCCGAAATTGATGAACGCTCATCTAGACTGATCAAACTTTGCCGATTTTTCCAGGCTGAATCATCGTAGCCGCTCTTGCCTTGACTCGAAGGGCTAGGATAACGCTACCCCTATGAAAACTCAGCAAGACTTTGAATCCCAATTCACTGAGACGTTTCAGCCAATCTTCTTATGGGGAGTGGGCGCCTTAGAACTAATTCTCATCTTGTATACGCTCTATCAGGAGTTTGTTACCGGCACCGGTCCCTCATTATTATCAACGGTGTTACCCTTAAGCGTCGTAATCGCGATCGTGTGGGCCGTCCTATCCGTTCTGATTACACTCGCCGTTGTTGGCCTTAACAATCACCGCAAGTCAGACACTCACTAATGACTGCTTTCGGCGTCTTTCCTGTCATCCCTGAGCGCACTCTTACCCGCATTGCCAGCGAAAGCTGGCACCCATGGCGGCTGGTTGCTGCACTCAACCGCCATGGGTCCTGACGTGCGTCAGGAAAGCGGACCCCTATTCGCCTCATCCTGACCCAAAAGCAGACGTGATGGGCGTCCACGTTAAGGCGGAAGCGGCCGTCAAAAATGACGATCGAAATGATCGACAGAATAGTGCACTGAAAGCGCAATTAGGTTGCTGATTGGTCGCGCGGTCGTTGAACAGGCCCCTGGAAGCTGCGCGGTCCCTTGGATGTGATCCAGAAAAACGCGGTTGTCGGATACGGGAGCTCAACCATCCATGGTTTGTTGAGTTTTATCTCCGCGAACGTTCCACCATTCGGAGCAACGATCATCCCGTCCAGGCTCGCATCGCCAACCACTTCAACAAAGTGCTCATCGCCGAGTTGCAGAAACTTGATCCGTCGCTCAGCTTCATATCCCAGTGTGTGGCCTTTTCTGACGGTAACCTGGATCGGCAGTCTATCTCCTTTAGGCGCTTGTAAGTCTGTGGGTATGGCCACATTCAAACAGCGATATCCATCAATGGTTTTGATCTGCACGGGCACGTCAGCCCCACTTGGATCATGCCGAAAAGCTGCCATATCCATCGCGGCCTTTCCAATGCCGGTTTTTCGCAATGGAAGACCGGGTTGCCAGCCCTCAAAATCTGCTCTGCTGGCCGGGGTCAGCCCCATCCAGGTCAGCTGAGTGTCTGGATCGACACATTCCATATACATGCCACGCCCCTCGACCATTTCACCCGTCTTTGGCAGGGCGTCTCGCATCATGCGCTCGAGTGTCTGCGCGGTGTTTGTCATGCGTCTGGTTCCCGAGCGGATTTTGGTGGGATGAGGCTGAGGATGAACATGAGCGTCGCCACTAATAGCAATGGCAAATTGCCATTCTCACCTGGCGCGGCCGCCGCCAAAGTTTCGATCGGTTTGAAATGGCCGACGGTTGCGCGTCCGATCTGCTCCAGCATAAACAAAAAATAGAATAGCGGTATCAAAGACCGGTACCTGACTAAGACCAAGACAAAAACTAACGCGAGGAGCAGTTGCGAAAGCCCCCATTGCGAGAATATTGCGACGATATTCATCGCCCCGCCTTCGGAATACTGATCAAGTGGAATCGTCGCGATACTCTGCGCTCCTCCGTCTGGCGCCACCAGGTGAATCGTACTGCGCACCACCAGCATCAAACACAGCGGGACAAACGCATAAAGCGCAACCTTTTGACCCGGAAACACATTGCTGGCGGGGCTCGGAATCAGCCGACTTAAAATCGTCATCGCGTAAGGCTTTCGATTGGCAGGAAGAGATAAAAGATTTGTACTGGCACTCGAAATGCCATTAAATGCTTTTCGACGCAAGGTGACGATTCGAAGAGGGAAAAATGGAAATTCTGAGGACACCAGACGAACGATTTGAAAATCTCGAAGGGTATCCCTTTGATCCACACTACGTGAACGTTCCGTCCGGTGACGGTGGTTTGCTGCGCATGCACTATGTTGATGAGGGCCCGAGCGACGGCCCACCGGTTATACTGGTACACGGCAACCCGACATGGTCTTACTTGTGGCGCAACCTTATTCCGGTGATCGCGGATGCGGGGTATCGTGTCATCGCTGTTGATATGATTGGAATGGGACGGTCTGATAAACCCGCAAAACTTGAAGACTATTCAATCGCCCGACAAGTACGCTGGCTAGAAGCGGCGTTGATTGACGAATTGAATATTCGGAATGCGCATTTCGTTCTTCACGATTGGGGCGGCATCGTTGGCCTGCGGGTCGTCGCGGATCATCAAGAGCGCGTATCGAGTGTCATTTTCTCAAACACTGGGTTTCCGACCTGGGAGCCCGGCAAAGAAATCATCGAAATGTATCGCGAAGATGGCAAGGCCTATCGCGGTTTTCAGGACATGATCCGTCAGATGGAAGATTGGCCGCACTGGGAAACCGTCGCCCAATTGGTGCTGACCGATATGCCTGAAACGGTGAAGGCAGGATATGCTGCGCCCTGTCCAGACCCGGCCTATGTCGTTGGCAACCGCGCATTTGCACTTCAACTTCCGGTTCGGAATGATGAGCCTATGTTGCAGGATAATTGGCGAGCAATGGAAAAACTCAAGCAATTCCAAAAGCCGTTCCAATGCATATATTCCGACAAAGATCAGGTTGCGCCGACGGGATACCAGTCCGTCCGTCCGTTTATTCCAGGAGCAGCGAATTACGAACCCAAAATACTAGAAGGCGGCAGCCATTTTTTGCATGAGGATATTCCGGAAGCATATAGTTCGGCGATTTTAAGCCACCTCAAGAGTTTGGATCAATAGGGATAGTATCACCGCGTTTGATACTCGATCGGGCGAAGCCAGCGACTGAATCAGGATGTCTTAAACCGCTGAGCTAACGCCTCCTAATACTCGCTTTTCGGAAGCGATGAGCGTCCGTCTTTGGGCGATCCAAGTCGCTCGCTCATACCTACTCCGCTACAAAAAGCCGACGCCGGGTCGCCCTATCGCTCCAGCACATCCTTCACCCAAGGTCCAAGCTGCGACTCGCCTAGAACCGCCAGCTGGACCTGTGCAGACGCTTCGTTCAGTGGCTCTTGCGGCCGCGCCACAGGGTGTACAGCCTTGCGTAATGGCCGTGTGCCTTTTGGCATCGCGATGATTTCAGCAATTGCGTGCGGCACGTCCATCGGGTCGGTGCTGCCGCCGCCAGTACGCGCCCCCATGCCTGCGGTCAGCTCCGGATACGCCGTTAGCAAGTCTTCGCTAGTGCGCTCCTTAAGCGGGCCGGAATTGTCATTATTGTTCGACCAGATTTTGGTCGGATAACCGCCGGGTTGAATGATGGTCACATCGACGCCGTGCGGGACCAGTTCATAGGCCATTTGTTCGCTCATCGCTTCAACCGCGAACTTGGTGGCGGAATACATGCCAAATCCTGGAATGATGACGCGGCCGAGTTGCGAGGAAATATTGAAGATCTGACCGCCGCCATTGGCCCGCATGCTGGGCAAGGCTGCGCGTGCCATACGGTGACAGCCATAAACATTGGTGTCGAAGATTATCTCAGTCGCCGCCATATCCTGGACCTCAATCGGCCCGCCGACGGAAATCCCGGCATTGTTAATCAACACGTCAAGTTTGCCGTCATTCGCAGCCAGCGCCTCTGCCACGCCCGCTTCGACTTGCGCGTCTGACGTAACATCAATCTCGATGACGCTGATATCGAGACCTTCGCTGCTCGCAAGATCGCGCAATTCCTGAGCTTCGGGGCGCGGAACGTTGCGCATGGTGGCAAACACCTTTGCGCCTTGGCGGGCATAATATTCGACCCCCAAACGGCCAAAACCGGAGGACGAACCGGTGACCAGAATAGACTTACCCGAGAGGTCTGGTGCGTCGGCGGCCGCCGCGCCTTGAGCACTGGCGGCCTGACCCGCGGCTGCGGCGACTCCGGCACCAAGGGCGAGCATTTGACGGCGGTCGAGCGTGAAAGGGTCAGACATTGGGATCTCCTGGAGCTTTTTTCTTAAGAGCTATGTAAGCACCAGAACGATCCTGTCCAAGATAATATCGGCGCTATCCGACCGGCACCGCCTCTGGCGCATAATCGGCGAGGAATTCCGCGCTCGGTGGGATCGGGGTAACAACATCAATCATAATGCCATTCGGGTCGCGATAGATGGCGTGACGCTGGCCATGCGGTTCGCTGCGCAGCGCATGCACAACCTGGACACCGGCGGCTTGTAGTCTGGCATCCTCAGCATCCACATCTTCGACTTCCAGCGTCAGGATAACGCCTCTGGTTACGCCGCGGGCTTGTTCAGGAATGGTCTCATGATCATGCTGCAAGATTGCGAGATTTGCGGACGGCGTTTCTTCGCTTTGCAGATGTACATACCAATCGCTCTCAAACATCGGCTTGAAGCCAAAGTGACGGCAATAGAAGTCCGCGGTGGCGGCGACATCTTTGGTTTGCAGCAAGGGATAATACTGGGTCGGACGCATGTCGGATCTCCTTCTGTAAGAAACATACAATGTGTATGTAACATGCTTTTGCATAACATACAATATGTATGTAAGTTGAGGGCAATGTCTCAAGACTCACCTCTCCCCGCCACGCGCCGAACACAGGCCGAACGCCGCGCCGAAACGCAAAAGCGACTGCTTGAGGCGGCGCGAACGCTCTTCGTCGAACAAGGCTTTGCGCAAACCGGCTTGCCCGAAATTGTTCGCCAGGCGGGCGTCACACGCGGCGCGCTGTATCACCATTTTGAGGACAAGACCGATTTGTTTCGCGCCATGGCGGTGCAAGAAGCAAAAGCGATAGCGGACATGATCAATGCCAGAACAGATGCGATTGAGGATGCCAGCGAAGCCATGGTCGTCGGCACCGAAGCTTATTTTGACGCCATGCTGGTCCCCGGCCGCGCCAAGATTTTGCTCGCAGATGCGCCGTCCATTCTTGGCCATCGCGCGGCGCAAAAGCTAACGCAATCCGAAGGCAGCGAAAGCCTGCGCCACGGCCTTGCACGCGCGATACCACACGCCTCAAGCAAAGAAATCGATGCGCTGTCTAACGTGTTGTCAGCGGCGTTTGACCGAGCCGCGCTTGAAATCTCGCAAGGCGCGGATCGCGGCGCGTTCACCAAGGCCCTGTTCACAATGGTCGAGCGTTTGCTCGGGCCCTCGACTTAGTCGTCTCGCGACGCCGCATACTCCACGCGCTCCAGGAATAACCCGTCCGCGGGCGCCACCGGGCCGCACGCTGCGCGCTTACGCGCCTGCAAAATCTCACCCATCCAGTCTTCGTCTTTCGCGCCGCGGCCAACCTCGACCAGGGATCCGACAATCGATCGCACTTGGCGGTGCAGAAAGCTCTTCGCTTCGACGGTGACTTCAATGCCTTCGCCATAGCGCGCGACATCGAGCTTATCCAAAGTGCGGATCGCGTGATTGGCCTGGCATTCGGCGTCCCGAAAGGTCGAGAAATCATGCTGCCCGAGCAGCGCTTTGGCGGCACGATCCATCGCGCTCGCATCCAGCTTGAACGGCACCCGCCAGGCCAGACCCTTGTCAACGGTCAGGTCGGCCCGGCGATTGATGATGACATAGCGATAGGCGCGCAGCGTTGCATTGAACCGCGCGCTCCAATCCGGCGCGACTTCCTCGGCTTTGATCACGGCCACCGGTTCCGGGCGGAGATGGAAATTGAGGGCGTCAGCAATTTTCCGGATCGGGCGCGGCTTCTGCAAATCAAAATGCGCCACTTGCCCGGTTGAATGCACGCCGCGATCTGTGCGCCCGGCGCCCTGCATAAGAACAGGCGCATCATCAAGGACCGCGGCCGCTTCTTCCAGCGCCTGTTGAACTGAGGGCTGGCCATCCTGGCGCTGCCACCCGAAATAAGGTCGCCCAACATATTCAAACGTGATCTTGTAGCGCTGCATCCCTTACGCCCCGAAAGCAGCGGGATAGACCAGTGTGCCTGAATTCGGCCCGTTTTCA
>JBCCDZ010000099.1:0-9707 GCA_039030525.1 Pseudomonadota bacterium
CGCAGCATAAAATTTGCTGCGTCTGCTCAATTCGATGTAAGCACGTTGGTGATACCACCTGTACTTAGGCATTCGTCGACACAGGTACCGTAGCAGATAACGCCGCGGAAACGAGCACGAATTTGGGACGTTGAAAAAAGAAAGGGCAGGACATGGCGAAATCGAATGGCACAGCCGAAACCGTGATCATCAAAAAGTACGCCAACCGTCGACTGTATGACACATCGACCTCTTCCTATGTCACGCTGGATCACCTGTCTGATCTCGTCCGCCGCGAAGTCGATTTTCAAGTGGTCGACGCCAAGAGCGGCGACGATCTCACACGCCAGGTTCTGACGCAGATCATTTTCGAAAAAGAGAATAAGGGTGAAGGCGCGCTGCCGGTTAATTTCTTGCGCAAACTGATTGGCTTTTATGGTGCTGGCTCTCAGAGCCTGTTGCCGGCGTGGCTGGAAATGAGCATGAATAGCTTTTCCGAAAGTCAGGAACGCTGGACCAAGGCCATGGGCACCGCCAACCCATTCACTGTGTTTGAAAAGCAAGCCCGCGCGAACATGGAAATGTTCGAAAACGCCGTTCGCATGTTCACGCCCGGGATGACTTCCCGAAAGTCCAAACGTAGCGAACGGGGCGGCGCGCCGGACACGGACGCCATGGAAATTCTGCGCGCCCAAATGGCTGCGATGCAGGAACAATTGGACGCGCTCTCCAAGAGGTAGTGTCGATCAGTCTTCCGGAACTTTCAGCATCCGGCTGGGCTGCAATGTCTCGCCGCGATTGCGTGCCTCGACAATCTCTTTGCCAGAGACGAGCAGCACAGAACCATTGTCTTCGAAGCCACCTGAATCCGAAATGTCCCAACCAATCGCCAGGTCACCATAACCATCCAGATTGAGATCGCCGATATTGATGAGATTACTCAGCCGCCGTGAATTGCCGCGCGGAATTGAAAGGCCCCCCAGGCCTGCAATCGGAAGTGATACAATCGCTGTGCCGCCATCTGGCAAATCACCTGCCTCTAAACTGTAATTGTCGAACAGTGCGCCCGAGCTTTCACCAGCGCCGACAAAGATCAGCGTGTCATGCAGTCCATTCTCTGGCGCTCGCAGGACATTGACGGGCTCAACGCGATAAGCGTTGGCCGCTAGGCCCTCTGGTGAGGCCGCCAATTGAATGGCGCGGCCACTCTGGACCAGAGATCGGACATTCACGCCACTGGCGGATGGTGCGAGCAGAGACTCGCCACCTTTGATGACATAAGCGGAATCATCTGCGGTGTGATAGCGACTCCAGCCAAATCCAAAATCATCGATCCCGTCGCCGGTCACATCGCCCAAAGCGGTGACCATATGGTGCTGCTCAGTGGCGCGAGCAGCGGCGTCGGTAAATTGGACATAATGATCATCTGCGCCGCGAAACTTATCGAACGCCGAGACCTGTTGCCGCCCGCCGACCTGAAGCAGATCAAGCAATTGACGGCCGCTATAAAGTAAGGCGCCTGAATCATCCGCTTGAGGCCCTGGCATTGGGATTGCGATATCTATAAGTCCGTCATCATCGACGTCTCCGAGAGCGGTCAGTGGACCACAGGTTCTGTGATTGCCTGTATAGACGGAATAAGCCGCCTCACCGGGACCAAACAGGTCAGAAATGTCCTGCTCGCCTCGCCCCTCGAGCACATCCTTGAGCGATGCACCTGAAACGACAAAAACCTGGGCATCTACCGTGCTACCAAAGCGGTACTCCGTTGCGCAGAAGGCGAGATCAGACAGCCCGTCTCCATCCAAGTCACCCAACGCTGCGAACGTACGAGGATCAAGAACATGACCGCGCGAATCGCCATCCAGATTGATGCTGCCTGTGATGATGTCTGCGAACCGATCTTCTCCGCCTTCAGAAAGCGCACTGACGAGCGTTGCGCCCGATATGATTTCAATTGAAGATTCATCACGCGAGACGATAAAGTCTACGATATCATCGTCATTCAGATCGCCAATGCTGATCATATTGTATCCGAGATTCAAATCATCTTCGGTACCGAGGATGTGCCAGATGCCGGCACTCGATGCGTCATCAAAATTGAGCAGAGTAGTCTCACTCAACACCTCTCCTGAGACGACATAGACTTCGCCCGCCGGGTGGTAGCCACTGGGCGGCAGAGCGGTATAGGCATCGCGGGTGTGTCGGCCGGGCGCCGCGATGGCAAGGTCAGGTCGACCATCAGAATCAATATCACCAAGCGGCGTTATGTTGCGTCCCAATCCACCAAATTCAGTCTCGCCATTCAGCCAAACCACCGGATAGTCTTCAAATACCTCTTTTTGATTGATCACATCGAGCGCGAACGGAATAGTTGGTACGCTAGGAATCTCGGGTAGTTCCATTATGAGTTCGAAACTATTGTCAGCGTCGTCATCGATGGGGCGCTCATAATCCAGTGGTGCGACAAGAGTGAGCTCTCCGCTCTCATTGTCGTACGTGAATGATTCGGCATCGCCATTGCCGTTATCTGTTAATCTAAGCGCGAGAAAGTTGCCACGCCCGTCTGGGGCGCGAGCGATCAGGGTCCAGTCTAGATTTTCAGGTAAGGTCGCCAAGGTTTGCGGTTTGCTGCTGGCAGTGGTTGTGCTGTTCTTTGTGCCAACCACCGGCGGCGAGGTGATAGTCAGCGTATACTGCGTTTCCACAGGAGGTGTTTCCGTGGGCGGCGTCTCACCCGGCAGAGTATCGGCGGCCACCGGCAGCGAATCAACCGTGTCATCACCACTAGCGCTGCAGCCAGCGAGCAAAAAAACCAATATAGCGATAGGAGCCGTGCTGTGTCGCAACATGAGAAACCTCTCTCAAAATAACAACGCAGCCCGCTTAGGCATACGCCCATCAGATTGATTGGGTCTTACTTGCTTGAATTGAATTTTGCCTTCGGACTTCAGGCCTAATTAAGCACGCTCACAGCGACCACTTCACCGGAATCCTGTTCCTGAAGCAGCACCGCGCATGAGCCCATGCAATTGACCGGAAAGGCTTCTTCGGGTGTCATCCACAATCCGAGCGACTCAACGCGTGTGACCGGATTGACCATGTTGGTCGTATTGGCATCGCCAGAGAGGTATTCCACCAGTTTAAGTTCCAGCGTGGCAGCGCTGGTTCCAGATATCCTAATTGATGCGCCATCCCAGGTTAATCCGGGCGCCGTTTCGCCGCGCATTTGCAGCCGCTTTTTAATGTTGCTGCGAATGTCTTTCTTGCGGGTGCCAGGACATTCTTTAGCGCCGTCATAGAATGATTGCGGCGTGTACGGCGCGCGTAAACTCAGACGATCCGTATACGCCATTTGGCGCTCTTTTGCCTCTGGCAAAGACATCGGATCAGGGTCGCCGAGATAATCCCAATAATTCACGGTCCAGGTCAGGATCAGAACATCATCGCGTTCGTCTTTGATTTGATTCATCGTCCGGTGCGCCTTCGGGCAGGCCGGGCAGTTCTGGTTCGCAAATAGCTCAACCAGAACTGGACGATCGGCCTCCGCAAAAGCAGAGCCCAACATCCACAAAGACATCGCAAACAAGGCGAAGAAACGCATCATGAAGCGCTCATAGCCGTTTCTGCGCTCGGTTGAAACTCACTTGCCCGTGAAGACTGCGTTATGCCGCCTCGTGGGCAAGATTGCGCAACACATAATGCAGAATGCCGCCATTGCGATAATAGTCGAGTTCGTTGTCTGTATCGATCCGAACTGTTGTATTCGCGGTGACTTGCGAACCATCTGCCCTGGTGATCTGGACTTCGACCGATTGCCGCGGCTGGATGCTGTTAATGCCCTCAATCGTGACTTCTTCGTCGCCATTCAGGCCCAGTGTTTCCCAGGTCGTACCGTCTTCAAATTCCAGCGGGAGCACACCCATACCAATGAGATTTGAGCGATGAATTCGCTCAAACGACCCGGCAATGACGGCTTTCACGCCCAGCAAGATCGTGCCTTTGGCCGCCCAGTCGCGAGACGAGCCATTGCCATAAAGTTGTCCGGCAAAGACCACGAGCGGTACGTTCTTTTCCATATACCGCATGGCGGCATCATAGATTGGCATCCGGTCGCCGCTTGGATGATGCACGGTGACGCCACCTTCAACCCCAGGCACCATTTGATTCTTGATCCGGATATTAGCGAACGTGCCCCGCATCATCACTTCATGATTGCCGCGCCGCGAGCCATAGGAGTTGAAATCCAGAACGCCGACCTGATTGGCTTGCAGGTATTCTCCGGCCGGACTGGAGGCTTTGATCGAACCGGCTGGCGAGATGTGGTCCGTGGTGATGGAGTCGCCAAACAGCGCCAATACACGCGCTTTGTGAACGTCTGCGGGTGCTTCAACATCACCGGTCATGCCGTCAAAATAAGGCGGGTTCTGAACATAGGTTGAACCCATCGGCCAGCCATACGTCTTGCCGCCGGAAACTTCGATCTCCTGCCATTGCGCATCGCCTTTGAAGACGTCCGCATAGCGTTCAGCAAACATTTGCGGCGTCACGCAAGCCGCCATGATTTCGGCGATCTCGTGCGAGGTCGGCCACAGGTCTTTCAGAAAGACGTCATTGCCATCGCTATCCTGACCTAGTGGGTCGGTGGTCAGATTGATCTTCAGCGAACCCGCAATCGCATAAGCCACGACCAAAGGCGGTGATGCGAGATAATTGGCTTTCAGGTCGGGTCCGATGCGGCCTTCGAAATTGCGATTGCCAGAGAGGACCGAGCAGGAGACCAGATTACCATCTGCGATGGCATTTGAAATCTCGGGCTGGAGTGGCCCGGAATTGCCGATACAGGTGGTGCAGCCATAGCCAACCAGATTGAATCCGAGCGCGTTGAGATCCTTGGTCAAATCAGCCTTGTCGAGATAATCCGTAACCACTTGCGACCCCGGCGCGAATGAGGTTTTCACCCAGGGCTTTCGGTTCAGTCCAAGCGCTGCGGCCTTGCGGGCGAGCAGGCCAGCGGCAATCAGAACGCTCGGATTGGACGTGTTGGTACAGGATGTAATCGCGGCGATAAACACATCGCCATGCGTAACTGAAAAGTCTTCGCCTTCGACATCTATCGCCGTCGCATCATCGGCCGCTGTGCCGAATTCCTGCACCATGGCTTCTGCAAACCTTGTATCGGCTTCGGAAAGCAGCACCTGATCCTGAGGGCGTTTGGGGCCAGATATGCTTGGCACAACCGACGAAAGATCCAACTCGATCGTATCCGTAAAGACCGGGTCTGCCATGTCTGGACGCCAATAACCCTGCGCCTTGGCATACGCTTCGACCAATGCAATGCGGTCGGCTTCGCGGCCGGTACTGGTGAGATATTTGATCGTATCATCATCGACCGGGAAGAAGGCGCAGGTCGATCCGAACTCGGGTGACATGTTGGACAGCGTCGCCTGATCTTCCAGGGTTAGATTGGCGACACCGGGGCCAAAGAATTCGGTAAATTTCGCGACGACGCCAAAGTCGCGCATCATCTTGGTAACGGTCAGCACCAGATCAGTCGCGGTCGCGCCTTCTGGCAATTTGCCGGTCAGCTTGAACCCAATCACTTCGGGGATCAGCATGGAGACAGGTTGGCCGAGCATCGCCGCTTCGGCTTCAATGCCGCCGACGCCCCAGCCCAAGACAGAAAGGCCATTGATCATCGTCGTGTGCGAGTCCGTGCCGACACATGTGTCTGGATAAGCGACTGTTTCCCCGTCCTCCTCTTTGGTCCAGACGGTTTGACCGAGATATTCCAAATTCACCTGGTGGCAGATGCCTGTGCCTGGTGGAACGACGCGGAAATTTTCAAACGCTGTCGAGCCCCATCGCAGAAACTCATAACGTTCCTGATTACGGTCATACTCAATATCGACATTTTTCTTGAAACTGTTTGGGCCCGCGAAAAAGTCGACCATGACGGAATGATCAATCACCAAATCAACTGGAACTTGCGGATTGATGGCATCGGCACTGGCCCCCAGTTTCTCAGCCGCATCGCGCATTGCGGCGAGATCAACCACTGCCGGGACACCGGTAAAGTCCTGCATCAACACCCGCGCCGGGCGATAAGCAATTTCGTGAGTGGCCTTGCCGCCATTGTCGAGCCAGGTCTTAAAGGCGGTGATATCGTCTTTGGTAACGGAGGTTCCGTCCTCATTGCGCAGCATATTCTCGAGCAACACTTTCAAGGACGCCGGCAGCTTGGACACATCGCCCAACCCGTTTTCGGCTGCGGCATCGAGGGAGTAGTAAGTATAGTCCTTACCGTTTACGGATAATCTCTTGCGGGCCTTAAAGCTGTCGAGGGAAGGCATGGGTGAACGGACCTCTCTTATCTTTATGTTTTCAATTGCCTACGCGGCGCGTGGCGAGTCTTACCTGCTAGATAGGTTGACCGGTGGTGCGAAGCAAATCGGTGCGACCTCAGATCTAGGGCTGGAGCATGACGATTGAGTGAAATGCCGCTCATCGAAGGACGTGAGCTGGGCGCAGTGCGCGGCGAGCGGGTGCTGTTTCGGGACGTTTCTATCTCGGCGAAAGCGGGTGACCTGATTCTTCTGCGCGGCGCCAACGGGTCCGGCAAAACGACGCTCTTGCGGCAGCTCGCGGGTCTTTCGCCGCCACAAGCCGGTGATATAGAGCGCGCCAGTGAGCATCACTGGATTGGGCATGCGCATGGCTTGAAAGCGCATGAATCCCCGCGCACGCATCTCGAACATTGGTCGCGCGTTTGGGGCAGCGATGCGAATATCGCGAGCCTCTTGAAAGAGATGGGGCTGCGACGACCATCGGAAGTGCCGAGCGGCATGCTGTCGGCAGGTCAGAAGCGCCGCACCGCTTTGTCGCGGCTCAAACTCGTCTCACGCAAGCTCTGGCTGTTGGACGAACCCTTCAATGCTCTGGATACCCATGGTCAGACCTTGCTGGCCGAGATGATCACGTCGCATCGCGCCGCGGGTGGAGCGGCGATTGCGGCTTTGCATGGGGCGGCCCCAATTGAAGCGACAAGCGAGGTGGTTCTGTGAAACGCCGTATCTCACCCGTCAAAGTCTTCGTATGCTTTCTCATTTGCATCATATGTCTAGCTTTTGTGGTCGGATTGTTGAGCACACAAGGAGTCGTGG
Source organism: Pseudomonadota bacterium (assembly GCA_039030525.1). GTDB lineage: Bacteria > Pseudomonadota > Alphaproteobacteria > Caulobacterales > Hyphomonadaceae > Henriciella. The sequence continues at coordinate 7,143 of JBCCDZ010000099.1, forward strand.
GGTTTGTGGGTTCTTCGATAGCCGTATGCGTGGCGTATGTCTTAAGCTGGGCTGTCCTCTCGATACCAGACCAACACGACGAGCAAGGCGCTAGGAGTGACCGCCACATTGTGCGAACGGAAAACTCGGCTACCTCAAGGATAGTAGCCCCTCGAAGAGATATAAATGTCCGGATGGGAATGACTGGGCTTGTTCTATTTCTAGCATTTATCGCTAGCATGGGATGGGTTGCAGTTTCTAGTTTCGGCACCCTCCAGATGCTCTATTTAGGCTGGCATTGGATCGGTTTTATTGCGGCGGTCGCGATATTTTTCGTTTGGTCGGTTAAACCTAAGTCATGACATCTTCTACACCGCTGTTCTCCGCTTTCCGCCAGGCGCTCTCCGAAGCCTGGGCGTCAGGCGCGGGCATTCTTTTGCCCTTGGGTTTCTTTACCGGCACAGCCATGATGGTGCCCTTCACGCTCGGCAATGAGGCCGAGACTCTGGCGACAATCGGGCCCGGTGTTTTGTGGCTGGCCTTAGCGCTCGCTTCGCTGGTAACGCTGGAGCGCGTGTTTCAGGCCGACCTTCAGGATGGTGCGCTGGACCTCTGGGCACAGGAAGAGACATCAATCTCGCTGATCGCGCTCGTCAAAACCCTGGCGCATTGGCTGATTTCAGGCGCGCCTTTAATCTTCATGGCGCCAATCCTTGGCCGTTTGCTTGGCGTTCCGTTCGAGGAAATGGTGCCATCCATGCTGGCTTATGGTCTCGGCGGTCTCACGTTTTTTCTATGGGGCGGCGTCGCGGCAGCGCTCGCCGCAGGTGTCGCCCGAGCCGGGCTTCTGATTGCCCTGATCGCTATTCCTTTCTTTGTACCAGCGATCATTTTCGGGACGCTCAGTCTCAGTGAGGGCTTTGATGGCTCTGCTATTCTGTTTCTTGGCGCCTCGACCCTGTTTGCACTTGGTGTCGCACCCGCTGCCATGGGCGCCGCTTTGCGGTTGGCGGCAGAGTAAACGGAGCTTAGATAGACGCCATGTGGACCATCCTCGCCAATCCGCACCGTTTTATGGGCTTTTCCAAAGTCGCTATTCCCGTCGTTATCGCGCTCGGCGTGCTGCTGTCGGCGTGGAGCCTGTATCAAGGGCTTTGGGTGGTGCCGCCGGTTCCTGATCAAGGCGGCGATATTGCCCGCGCCATGTTCGTGCATGTGCCGAGCGCCTGGCTGTGCATGGGTCTCTATGCCGGACTCGCCGTGTCGAGCTTCGTCTGGTTCATCTGGCGGCACGAGCTTGCCGACGTCGCCGCAAGGGCGATTGCGCCGATTGGGGCAGGATATACAGCCTTATGTTTCGCGACGGGCGCGATTTGGGGCGAACCCACCTGGGGCCCGGCCTGGCGCAATGTCATTCTTTATGACAGCCGTTTGATGTCGGTCCTGGTTCTGCTGTTTCTGTTCATTGGCTACATGGCTTTGCGCGCCGCCCTCGACACGCGCCAGAAAGCCGCCCGCGCTGGCGCCATTCTGGCCATGGTGGGCTTGATCAATTTGCCAATCATCAAATTCTCTGTCGATCTATGGAAAGAATCGACAATCCATCAAGGGTCCAGCGTCCTCCGGTTTGGCGAAGCAGCCGCAGAAAGCGCGGGCATTCATCCGGTCTTTCTGGTGCCCCTCATGATCGGATTCCTCGGGCAACTGCTCTTATCCTCAGGCCTGATCATGTTGCTGATGCGGGCAGAAATATTCGGCCAGCAAGCTGACGCTGTTCTGGCCCGGCGCCTGAGTGAGGTCTGACACGATGCCAGAATTTGACAAGAATGCTGGTTATATCTGGGCGATCGTGATGATCGGGGTCGTGGTGCCAATCCTGCTCAGCGCATACGCTGTGCTGCGATCCCGCATGGCACGCGCCCGTTTGGAGCGATTGCAGAACCAGGAAGACGACGCGTAAGCGCCTATTTCTTCTTCTTCTTCTTTTTCTTCTTTTTCTTCTTCGATTTACGAGGTTCGTCCTCTTCTTCCTCGTAATCGCCAGAAATGATCGACAGCGACAGGAGCAGGCTTTCGCGCCGGGATTTACGCAGCTCTTCTGTCAAAATCGCGTCGGCTTCCATAACCTCGGGGGCTGCGCCCTCGAAAGCCTTACGTCCCGCAGAGGTAAGGGACACGGCCTTCGCACGCGCGTCTTCGACAGACTTTACGCGCTTGACCAATCCCGTCTTTTCCATTCGCGACACCATGTCGGCCAGCGTTGAGCGATCAATCCCAGTCACGTCGACCAAGTTGGATTGGCTTTGCCCATCATCATCATTCAAAGCGGCCAGGACTGCAAATTGTCGAATGGTCAGCCCTTGATCGGCGAGACCGACCGCAGATTCGTTCACGGCGGCCTGCTGCGCCCGGTGCAATAAATGGGTGACAGAACGCGCCAGCGTAAATTCCGTACTCGTCTCTTGCTTGCTCATCACCGCCGCCTTAGTTCCTAGTCCAGCCCACTATACACGTTAAAAGCAAAAATACCGTGTGCAGATCAATCGAATTCTCCCATAAAGCGAGAGGCTGACAGAAAAATGACAG
>JBCCDZ010000100.1:0-9679 GCA_039030525.1 Pseudomonadota bacterium
AATGGTCGCGCCCCAATTCTGTCCAGCCCGAATGAAGAAGACCTGGACGGCAGATTGACCGCCCTCCATGGCGATGGAAAAAATATCGGCTTCTTCAATCCCATCAGGATTAATGTCTTGCTGCGCTCGAACATGCGCCAGCGCGCGTATCCGATCGCGCAGGCTGGCCGCGCGCTCAAACTCCATGGCTTCGGCCGCACTTTCCATTTGCGCCGCCAGATCGGTTTGTAGGTCCGTCGCTTTGCCGCGCAGGAAGTCCGCGGCTTGATCTGCCAATTCGCGATAATCCCCTTCAGCGATCAGTCCCACGCATGGCGCCGAACATCTTTTGATCTGGTGCAGCATGCATGGACGCTGGCGCGTTGAGAACACGCTGTCCTCGCAGGTTCTGAGCAAGAAGGCTTTTTGCAATGTATCGATCGTGCGCGTCACCGCGCTGGCGCTCGCAAAGGGTCCGAAATAGTCGCCTCGATCCTGTTTCGAGCCGCGATACTTCAACACTTGCGGTGCGTCATGGTCACGTCGGATCAGAATATAGGGAAATGATTTATCGTCGCGGAGCAAGATATTGAAGCGAGGTTTCAGCGACTTGATCAGGCTGGCTTCAAGCAGAAGGGCTTCGGTTTCCGTCTCGGTGACGACGAATTCCATCCGGGCTGTTGCCAGGATCATCGCCGCAATGCGCTGCGTGTGTCCGCCAATCCGCGTATATGACGAAACTCGGGCCGATAGGTTTTTGGCTTTGCCGACATAAAGCACTGTGTCGTCTTCACCGAACATCCGATACACGCCCGGTTTTTTCGGCAGACGAGACAGATTATCCTTGATGACATCGACCCCACGTTTGCGGGGCGCAGAACTGGACGACTCAGACATGACCCTCATTTAGGCACATGTCGGGCGAAAGCCTAGATACTGAAGATTCCGCTATAAGCGCCAGCGCCGGTGCCGAAAATGATATTCCCGCCAAACATCACGACAGCCAAAACCAGAACGGCGGTTGCGAATTGGCGACCCAGGCTGCCAGGATTGTACTTTCGACGGGCCCTTGCGACGATGACATAGATCAGAAACACGATCATGACACACAGCGCCAAAAGTCGTTCTTCCAGGGTTAGATCGACCAGATATGTGCTGATTTCGCCCACATAGAATTTCACATCGATCATAAACTGATCGATTGCGCGGTCATATAGTCCTGAACTTGAACTGCGTTCAAACCACATTGCTTTAATCCTTGGGCCTCCATATTCGGCCAGAAATAGTCAAAAAGTCTCAACACAACGCTAAATGGAAAGGTGAAAATTTATCTGAAACATTGCTTATTCGACATGTTGCCCCGGCTTTGATTGCAGATTACACGAGCGGCTCAGACACGGAGACCAAACTCATGGCCAGCCAATTGACTTTAAGCGATGCTGTTAACCGCGTGGCACCGTCCGCTACGATTGCGGTGACGACGAAAGCCGCTGAGCTGAAGGCGGCTGGAGAGAATGTGATCGGTTTGGGGGCAGGTGAGCCAGACTTCGATACGCCCGATCATATCAAACAGGCGGCGAAAGACGCGATTGATGCGGGCAAAACCAAGTATACGCCCGCGGATGGATTGCCAGATTTGAAGCAAGCGATTTGCGCCAAGTTCAAGCGCGACAATGACCTTTCTTATACGCCAGAGCAGGTTCATGTCGCGCCAGGTGGCAAGCCGGTCATCTATAATGCGCTGGTATCGACTCTGAACCCGGGCGATGAAGTGGTCATCCCAGCTCCATACTGGGTCAGCTATCCTGAAATGGTGAAACTGTGCGGCGGCACGCCGGTCATCGTGTCGTGTGGGCCCAATGCAAAGTACAAGCTGACGCCGGAATCGCTTGAGGCGGCGATTACGCCAAATACCAAATGGTTGATCCTGAACTCGCCTTCGAACCCGACAGGAGCCGCTTACACACGTGCAGAACTCAAAGGCCTGGCCGAGGTATTGCTGCGTCATCCACAGGTTTGGGTGTTGACCGATGATATGTATGAGCATCTGGTCTATGACGGCTTTGAATATAGCACAATCGCGCAAGCCGAACCGGGCCTGTATGATCGCACATTGACCATGAATGGTGTTTCGAAAGCCTACGCCATGACCGGATGGCGGATTGGCTATGCGGCTGGGCCCGAGGCCTTGATCAAGACCATGCGCAAAGTCATCAGCCAGACCACGTCAAACCCCTGTTCCGTATCGCAGTATGCAGCGATTGCCGCGCTGAATGGGGATCATGATTTCCTGGCTGAGCGCAATGAAGTGTTTCGCCAGCGTCGAGACATGGTCGTGGCGGAACTGAACAAAGCTGATGGTCTGACCTGCGATACGCCAGAAGGCGCCTTCTATGTCTATCCGTCCTGCGCCGGGGCGATCGGAAAGACCGCTCTGTCGGGCAAACGGATTGAGACCGATACAGATTTTGCGTCCGAACTGTTGGAGCAAGAGAAAGTCGCCGTGGTCATGGGCGAAGCATTCGGCCTTTCACCCGCCTTCCGGGTTTCTTATGCGACCTCGACCGAAGCATTGCAGGACGCCACGGCTCGTATTCAAAAATTCTGTGCTTCATTGAAATAGGCGCAACCCATAGGTTTTATCTATAGCAAGGCCGCTCAATTTCAATTTGTTTATCGGCATTCAGACGCCACTTCGGAAGTATCTGAATGAAAGGAAATTCCGATGCAAATGGAAATTGGACTGACCGAAGCCGATCGTGTGCAATCAGCTGATGCTCTGAAGCGCCTGCTGGGCGAAACATATGCGCTATATGTCAAGACGCATGGATATCATTGGAACGTGACAGGTCCGAGGTTTCAGGCCCTGCATGCTGAGTTCATGGCGCAGTATTCCGAGCTTTGGGCGGCGCTCGACGAGATTGCCGAACGTATCCGCGCCCTGGGCATGTTTGCGCCTGGGTCATCGGTCGAGATGCTGGAAAGCGCGAGCATCATGCCGGACAATGGCGTGCCGGATGCCGAAGCGATGATCGCCAATCTGGTGCGCGGGCACGAAGCCGTGGCGCGAGCTGCGCGGGACGGAATAAATACGGCATCAAGTGTTGGTGACGATGTTACAGTCGATTTGCTGACCCAACGCGCGACCATTGCAGACAAGACGGCCTGGATGTTGCGCGCCAGTCTCTAATTCAGCGCGACGCCACCTGCGCCGGGAGTCTCGAACAGGCGATAGCAGCTGCGGCCGTCGCCTTTCGCCTCATACAGCGCAAGATCGGCGCATTTCATCAAGGTTCGTGCGTTGCGCGCATGGATGGGCGCGCAGGCGACGCCGACAGACGCTGTGCAGTGCAGTTCGAGGCCGCCAATCTGATATGGACGTGACAAGGCTGTGATCAGTCGGGCCGCCATCAGGCAGGCATCCATCGGATTGGCGACGTCATGGGTGACGACGACGAACTCGTCGCCGCCCAGGCGCGCGGCCCAATCGCGACCGCGAACCGTCTGGCGAATACGCTTGGCCACTTTGCCGAGCAGGGCGTCGCCAGCCTGATGGCCATATGTGTCATTTATGGCTTTGAAATTGTCGAGGTCGATAGCGAGCAAGGCGACGTTGTCGTCATCATCGCTATCACTGACGTCGTTTTCGATGCGGTTTTGAAACGCATATCGGTTGGCGAGACCTGTCAGCATATCGTGCTCTGCCATATGTCTCAGTCGTCCTTGAGCCTCTATGCGGCGCGTGACATTGGTGCCCACGCCGAGATAGCCAACCACGTCACCTGCAGCATTGAAGCGCGGCGTCGCCGATAGCGAGATGAAATAGCGTTTGCCCTGCGGATCGTTGAGCTTTGACAGAATATCTGAATAGGGTTTCACCGCTTGCAAGGCGGTCAGCATCTTTTCCATTTCGGTCTCTTCGAGATGGATGACGTCCAGATAGTGCTGCCCAAGGACGCGGTGCATGTCAGGAAAAATGGTTGTCATCAAGCGACCCCCAGCGGCAATGATGATCCCTTCCAAATCGGTTTCCCAGTATAGATCGGTGGCGAAATCAGCGAGATGGGTGAGTTGCGACTCCGCGGTTGCATCCGCTTCGTCAGCGCGCTTCTCTGCCCGTGCGACGAGCGCAACACACAATACGGTCACGCCCAGCGCGGCCGCCGCTTCAGTCATCATGACCCAGTGTGGAAATTGAAAAACCGCGTCGAGCGCAAGAAAACAAATCTGCAAGCCGCCAAACACAATCAATGCGATCAGGGCGGTGGAAACACCGGCTGATTTGGCGGTCTTGGCGCGCTGAACAAAATTTCCCATACGTCAACTATGCAAGGCAGGGTTGAATTTTGGTTATTTTCTAAACGAAAGCGTTAACGGCGACCGAACAAACGCTCAATATCGGCGAGTTTCAATTCGACATAAGTCGGGCGACCGTGATTGCATTGACCCGAATGCGGTGTGGCTTCCATCTGACGCAGAAGTGCATTCATTTCTTCAGCATTCAGACGGCGCCCCGCACGGACGGATCCGCGGCACGCCATATTGCCCATCACCTCTTCGAACCGTTCTTTTAGCGCGAGACCGGCATCATATTCAGCAAAGTCGTCCGCGAGATCCTGCAGCAATCCTGCTGCATCCATCTCACCAAACAGGGCCGGAGTGGCTCGAATGCAGACCGCGCCGACGCCAAATGGTTCAATTTCCAACCCAAGTTCAGCCAGCTCATCTGTGCGCGCGACAACCCGCGCGGCTTCGTCTTCGCTGAGCTCGACAATATCCGGAATGAGCAAGGCTTGGCGTTTGACGCCGCCCGCCGCCATTTGGCGTTTCATGTCTTCATAAACCAGGCGCTCATGCGCAGCATGCTGGTCGACAATGACAATGCCATCTTCTGTCTGCGCAACAATATAAGTTTCGTGCAATTGCGCACGAGCAACGCCAAGCGGGTGGTCCGGGGCAGCCGCATCGGCATCCGGCTCGACCCGCGCTGACAGTCCGCCATCATACGCTTCTGGATGCGACATTGGTGGATTAGCCGATACAGATTGGGCTGGATCGAACATTGATGGCACAGGGCTTTGCACTGGTGAGGTCTGGCGTTGCGATGTATCGCTCCACAGCGTGGAAGGCCGGAATACATCGGCTTGCACGGGTTCCGCCCGAGCTTTGCCAAGGGCTGCTGCGGCGACGGTCGTGCTGGCGCGATGACCTGCCGCAGCGAGCGCATGACGCAGCGCCCCGATGATCAAACCGCGGACATTTCCAGCGTCGCGAAAGCGTACCTCGGTCTTGGCTGGATGCACATTCACATCGACATATTCCGGGTCGAGATCGACAAATAAGGCGGCCATAGGGTGGCGGTCGCGGGCCAGGAAGTCCTGATAAGCCGCGCGGATGACGCCATTCAGCATCCGGTCTTTCACGGGTCGGCCATTGACGAACAGATATTGCCGCTGCGCATTGCCCCGATTGAGGGTCGGTAAGCCGGCAAAACCTGTCAACCGAACGCCTTCCCGGTCGGCATTGATTTGCAATGCGTTTTCGCGAAAATCACGTCCCATGATTGCGCCGAGGCGTTCGAGTTGCCCGGCCGCCGAGTCAGGATGCGCCGCATATCGAAAGACATTGCGTCCATTACTTTCCAGCGAGAAGGCAACATCGGCGCGCGCCATGGCCAATCGCTTCAGCGCGTCTGTGATCGCCATGGTCTCCGAACGATCAGTCTTCATGAATTTCAAGCGCGCGGGCGTGGCGTGGAACAAGTCCCTGACTTCGATTCGCGTGCCGGTCAGACCTGAGCCAGAAAAAGCAGCCGGTTTGGGACCTTCAATCCGACCTGCTTCGACAAACATTTCGGCAGCGTCTTCGCCTGCCGCGCGCGAGGTCAGCGTCATACGGCTGACAGATCCTATCGAGGGTAGAGCTTCACCGCGAAATCCCATCGTATGGATATTCAGCAAGTCGATGCGTCCATCCGCATCCGGGCTCAGCTTCGACGTTGCGTGCCGTTCCAGGGCGAGGCGCATATCGTCAGCGCTCATACCGCAACCGTCATCTTCGACGATCATCCGTTTTAGACCGCCATCTTCAATGCTGACGCGAATGGCGCGCGCGCCGGCGTCGAGGGCGTTCTCGACAAGCTCTTTGATCGCGGCGGCCGGGCGTTCGATTACCTCGCCAGCGGCAATGCGATTGACCGCATCAGGCGGCAATTGCCGGATTACCGGGCGAGAGGAAAGGGGCGCGCTATCAGCCATCATGACAAATTAGGTGCGTTCGCTGATTCGCGCCAGCAATTGGCGACACAAAAAAAGGCGGCTATCGAAACAGCCGCCTTTTAGAAAGAAGTGAATATGCTTGGCGCTAGAATGCCATGCTGAACAGAACGATCAGCAATTGTACAAACAAGGCCAGCCCAGACAGCGCCACGATGGTGGCGACCCAGGCGCCGCCAAAGCCCATGCCGAGGCCGATCGCAATGCCAGCGCCAGCACAGACAACCAGGGCCACCAGCCAAGGCATGCCCATGGACAGCGTGAAGGTCGCATAAGCCAGCATGAGCAGCGTGATAATCGCGCCCCAGGCTCCGGCCTTCATTGTCCCAACATACATGCCCTTTTGGGCTTCAATTTCCATTTCGCCGCGTGTGTAATCGCTTGCCGCCATGATCGACTCCGAACCAATTTGCGCTGTGTTTATCGCGGTCACCGCAGGCGTCAAGCGCAGTCTGTGTCGCAGCGGCTGCGATGAGCATTCGCTCTTTCCAAGCCAGACGGAATGTTTCAGGGTTCTTCCCAGGTGCAATGCCAAAGCATTGCGGGAGGAGCTTCTATGTCGGATTCAGCTGCGGTCGATGCCACCGCGGAGTCGAACGCAGGTCAGACTGAACCGGTGACAGGGCGTGCCTTTGGGAAGAAAGGCTTCGGCTGGGCTGTCTTCGAATGGGCGCGAAATCCGTACTACAATATCGTCGTCATTTACGTGTTCACCCCGTATTTTGCGGCATCGGTCATCCAAAGCGGTGAGTTGGGTCAGGCCTTGGTCGGCGCTACAATCGCTATTGCCGGTTTCATCATGGCGTTTGTTGCCCCGGTTTTAGGCAGTATCGTTGACAAAGCTGGCGCCAAAAAACCGTTCTTGTTCTGGACCTTCAGCGCTCTGTCGGGAACGTCGATCCTGTTGGGTCTGGTTACCCCATCCTTGCCCGGAGCCATCCCGATCGGCATGTTCCTGCTTGTGGTCGGTTATTGCAGCTATACGGTTTCGGAATTGCTGCATAATGCCATGCTTCCGGGCGCCGGTGAGCCAAGTGCTCTGCCAATGGTATCCGGGTTTGGGCTCGCGCTCGGGAACGCTGCGGGAATGGTGCTTCTCATCTCTGTGGCGATGTTTAGCGAAATTCTGCCATTTGGACTGGAAGATACTGATATCGCGCGTTTAAGCGCGCCGGCGATCGGGATCTGGCTGGTGCTGTTTATTCCGCTTTTCTTCTTTCTGATGCCCGATGTCTATAAGCGTGACGCGAGATGGTCGCAGGCGTTGCGGGAGTTCCGCAATCCCGACAATCGGGTGCATCCGGTTTCCTGGGTAAAAAGTCGCTTTCGCGACCATCCGAATGTCATGCGATATCTGGTTGGTCGGATGATTTATGCGGATGGGATTGCAGCGCTACTCACGATTGGCGGGGTCTATGTCGTTGGTGTCCTCGAATGGGATACACAACAACTCGCCGTCTATGGTATTTTGGCATCTTTGTTTGCGGTGGCTGGCGGCTTTTTCGGCGGTTTTCTGGACGGGCTTCTTGGCCCGAAGAGAGCGATAGTTTTCGAGCTTACCATGGCGATTTTGATTGGCATCTTCCAGATTTCGATCACCAAGGATGCGATCTTGTTCGGTCTCATTCCGGCCGGGCATACGGTTTGGGAAGGCGGCGTGTTTCAGACGCTATCTGATGTCGTCTATTTGCTTGCTGTGATTCCCGGGGCTGTTTTCCTGGTCGCCACGATTTCTAGCAGTCGCTACATGTTATTGCACATCGCGCCGCCGGAAAAAGTAGGCGAGTTTTTCGGATTCTATGCCATGGCCGGAAGCGTCACGGTCTGGATGGGGCCAGGATCGGTTGGACTGGTCACCTGGTTGACCAATGATCAGCGCGCTGGCTTTACGCCTGTCCTGTTTTTACTGGCGACGGGACTTGCCATCATATGCACGGTCAAAGCCGACAAAACGCCTGAGCATTTGAAAGCGAACCCGCGAGCTTAACCTCGCTTAAGGAACGACGGGCGCGGGCGTAAATCCACATGTCACGGATCCGGCACTGGCATCGCGCGTGATCGAATCGACGCGGCGTGGGCGGAGATAAAACTTGTCGGTCAGGTCTTTCTCGGTTTGGAAAAAGAATCCAATCGGCGAGTTAAACGGGTATTCTATCTCAGCCATGATGATGGTGCCATTGGCCGGTACGAGATTGGCTGGAATGGTTACGACCGAGTCGGCGGCAAGGGCTGTCAGGTTGCCGCAACCATCGCTCCACACAACTTTTGTATCAACGCCGTCTGAGGTGTCAGTGTCTGTGTCGTCATTCAAGAGACTGGTCACGCGCATGTCGGCTTTCGATATATCACTTGGCTGCATCACCATACGCGTTGCTTCGAAAATGTCAGACAGTTCGGCATCCGTGATATTTGAAGCCCGCGCGGTTAAATCGCCGAGGGCCGCGGTTGCGCCGGTGACTTTGCGGTCGAGCGTCATCATGAAGGAGAGCTCGATACAGCCAAAATAAATGATCGCCATAAGGGGCGCGATCAGAGCAAACTCAACCGCGGAAATCCCTGACTCCGAGTCCGCAAAATCTCTGTTTTTGAGTTTAAAAAATCTACTCATTGTACACCTCGAATTCCCGTCCCTTAACATCCAGCGCCAGTCACGCCAGGACCGCCTGATCCAGAATTTCCAAAGGGTTCGTTTCGGAACGCGACAGTTGACTGCAAAAGCAACCGATTGTTCGACATATTCGCCAATGGGGCGCTTAATACAGGGATAATCAAGTTCCACTCATAGAACACTCGGATGACGACAATCTGGTTCTGTCCTCCGGCTGAGAAGCCAAAACAATTATCTTCGAGATCTCCTGTGGTGGCGTCATATTCAAGCGCCGGTGTGCTGCCCGTTGCGCCGAAATCTGCAAAGACCTGGACGTCTGTCTTCAAGCGGGTGGCGTCGCAGGACATCAGGCCGAACAATTCGTCACAAACGTCCTGACGGAAACTGGTGACCATGGCGGCGTCGGCGAGGCCCGCATTCTGCAATTGACCCGTCCGAATCTGGCGCGAGGCTTCACTGGCGGCGTGCTCCAGAATGGACGACATGATGAAAATCACACAAACTTCGAGCAAGCCGAAGATCAGAAAAAAGAAAGGCACAGCGATCAGCGCGAATTCAACAGCGGCCATGCCGCGATTGTCGTCGCAAAGCGTTTCAAATTTGCGCTGCCAGCGTGGTGCAAACACGCCCGGAATCGGCAACTGGCGCATCATACGCTCCATCGGTTTACAATCCCCTATGACGGCCATAGCAGATCGGCATTTCCCGGATCTTGACACGGTCTGCTAAATTTTTTGCAAATTGGGCCCCTAGACTTGGGTCCCCCAGGGTTTGAGCAATTTCCTGCGCCGCTCGATACGTCGCTGCTGCCGCGGCT
>JBCCDZ010000101.1:0-9661 GCA_039030525.1 Pseudomonadota bacterium
GTCGCACAAGTCCATGAAATGACCAAAGCGAGCCTGATCCTGACCGATGAGTTGATTGACGCAGCGGCCAGCGACGGCACGCTGCCGCCACAACCTGGTGATGACAATTTTGATGGCTTCGAGACAGACGAAGTTGATACCGATACAGTAGAAGACAACCTAGAGAGTGGAGCTTGAGGCCATGAGCACAGCTGGCGTTTCCGCAAACCGACTTGAAATCATGCAGATCGCAAAAGCGGTCGCTGAAGAAAAAGCGATTGATCGATCTATCGTCATTGATGCGATGCAAGAGGCCATCGAGAAGGCCGCCAAGTCTCGCTATGGTCAGGAACATGATATCCGCGCCGCCATCGATCACGATACCGGCGAACAGACCTTGTGGCGCATCCAGACCGTCGTGTCTGACGAAGAGTTGGAAGACCCGGCGCAGCAAATCACGCTGAAAGACGCCAAGAAGATCGATTCCAGCCTCGAGCTTGGTGACGAGATCAAAGAAGAGCTTCCACCATTTGATTTTGGCCGGGTCGCCGCGCAGACCGCGAAACAGGTCATTATGCAAAAAGTGCGTGATGCTGAGCGCCAGCGCCAATTCGACGAATATAAGGATCGCGAAGGCGAAGTGATCAATGGCATCGTGAAACGGGTCGAATATGGCCACGTGATTGTCGATCTCGGCCGCGCAGAAGGCATAATCCGCCGCAATGACGGTATTCCGCGAGAGAATTTCCAGCCGAATGACCGGGTTCGGGCGTACTTGTATAAAGTCAGCCGCGAGGTCAAAGGTCCGCAAATCTTCCTGTCACGCGCGCATCCAGACTTCATGGTCAAATTGTTCGCCGCCGAAGTGCCGGAAGTTTATGAAGGCGTGATCGAGATCCGCTCATGTGCACGCGACGCTGGCTCGCGCGCCAAGATTGGCGTGATTTCGAATGATAGCTCGATTGATCCAGTTGGTGCCTGTGTCGGTATGCGGGGCGCCCGCGTGCAGGCCGTGGTCGGTGAATTGTCTGGCGAGAAGATCGACATCATCCCATGGAATTATGATGATGCGACCTTTATCGTGAACGCGTTGCAGCCTGCGGAAGTCTCGAAAGTTGTTCTGGATGAAGAAGAGCAACGTGTCGAAGTGGTTGTCGCTGATGAGCAATTCCCGCTCGCCATTGGTCGCCGCGGCCAGAATGTCCGGCTGGCATCCCAGCTGACCGGCTGGCAAATCGACTTGGTTACCGAAAGCGATGATTCCGAACGCTATCAAATCGACTTCCAGCGCCGCACCGAATTGTTCATGCAAGCACTTGATGCTGATGAAACGCTGGCGCAACTCTTGGCATCCGAAGGCTTCGAGGCCGTGGAGGACATTGCTTATATCGATGCCGAAGACTTCATGCAGATTGAAGGCTTTGACGAAGATGTCGCTGCCGAAATCCAGGAGCGCGCCCGCGAGTATCTTGAGAAGCTCGCTGCGGAACAGGACGCCAAGCGGACTGAACTTGGGGTCGAAGACGCTGTCATGGAACTTGACGGCATGTCCCCTGGCTTCGCTGTGAAACTGGGTGAGAATGAAGTGAAATCCGTTGAAGACGTGGCTGGCCTGGTGCCAGACGATCTCACCGGTTGGCGCGAGAATAATAAAGAGGGCAAGCCCGTCTGGCAGGATGGCATTCTGAAAAAGGGCGAGATGCGCAAAGATGATGCGCAGCTCTTCATCATGAAGGCGCGTGTCATTGCGGGCTGGATTGAACCTGAAGCACTCGAGCAACTCGAAGCCGACATGGCCGCGGCCGCTGCAAGCGAAGACGACGCGGATCTTACAGAAGAAGAACGCGCTCTGCTTGCGCTCGGCGAACTTGGCAAATCCACCGATGAGGAAGGCAGCATCGAAGAAACCATTGATGTCAGCGACGAAGACATCTTGGCCGAATTGGAAGGGCTCGATCTAGACGAAGACCTTCTCATGGAGGGCGGCGATGAAGCCGCAAAGTCTGAATGACCCTGACCAGCGCCTAGAGGCGCATACGGGCAAGCGCGCTGATGGCAAAGTCCGTCAGTGTGCGGTCACGCGCGAGCGCTTGGCGCCCGACGCGCTGATCCGCTTTGTCCGCAGCCCCGATGGCATCGTCGTTCCGGATGTATTTGGAAAACTGCCTGGGCGTGGCGCTTGGGTCACAGCCAACCAAAAGCAATTAGAAGACGGCTTGCAACAAGGCGTCTTCTCACGGGCCTTCAAAGCCCAATCCTCACCGATCGATGACATTATCGGCGAGGTCGAACGCCAGCTCCTGCAGCGCTACATAGGCCTGCTGGGTATGGCGAAGAAGAGTGGTGTGGCCGTACTTGGATTCGACCAGGTGCGTGCTTATATCCGCAAACAGCCGCCGGGCTGGCTTCTCGAAGCCAGTGATGGTGCAGAAGATGGCCGGAATAAGGTTCATTTTCTCGCCAAGGCAATATATGAAGACGTCAAAGTCGCAGGCGCACTGTCGTCTGCTGAATTGGGCATAGCCTTTGGGCGGGAGCATGTGATACATGCGCTGCTTGAACAAGGTTCCCTCTCGGATGCCTTTGCGGTCGCCTATCGGCGGCTAATCGGATTCCGGGTCGCGCCCGAGACAGGCTGGTTCTCCGGCAGGCATGAAGAATTGTGATGACAGGGGCGTTTGGCAGACGCCTCGAATGAAAGGTTAAACACCAGGGTACGCATGAGCGATACGAAAGACAAAGGCACAACCGGGCGCAAGCCGCTTACCGCGCGCGGTTCTGGATCGGGCACGGTGAAGCAAACCTTCAGCCATGGCCGGTCGAAGCAAGTGGTTGTTCAAACCAAGAAAAAGCGCACCATTGGCGCGCAGACCAAGTCTGGTGCGCCGGGCAAGTCGGCTGCGAAAAAGCCGGGCGCGGGTGGTAAAGAACCGTCTAAGCTGGAAGCAGCAGCGGCAAAACTCGGGATTACGGTTGATGAGCTGAAGCAACGCCAGAAAGTGCTTCTTCTTCGCAAGAAGGCTGAAGAGTCCCGCAAAGCT
The DNA here is from genome assembly GCA_039030525.1 of Pseudomonadota bacterium. Classification (GTDB taxonomy): domain Bacteria; phylum Pseudomonadota; class Alphaproteobacteria; order Caulobacterales; family Hyphomonadaceae; genus Henriciella. Next base: position 3,021 of record JBCCDZ010000101.1, read on the forward strand.
GAACAGGCCAAACAGCAAGCCCAGTCCAAAGCGCTGCAGGAAAAGCAGGCTGCGAACCAGCAAAAAGAAAAAGAGCGCGAAGAAGCCGAAGCGCGCCGCAAGGCTGAAGAAGCTGAGCGCAAACAGGCTGAGGCTGAGGCCAAGAAGAAACCTGCCGAAGAATCCAAGCCTGCGCGCGGAGATCGCGGCGGCAAAAGCCAGGGTCGCGGCGCAGCCCCAAGCCAGGCGGATCTTGAAGCGGCAGCAAGTTCTTCCGGCGGACGCCGCAAAGGCGGTCGCAATGACCGCGATGATCGCGATCGCAGGGATCAAGGCGGTGGACGCGGTGGACGCGGCAACGACTCGAAACGCCGTCGTGGCAAACTGACCATTGCATCCGCGCTCGGCGATGATGGTGATCGTCAACGCTCGCTCGCGTCTGTGAAACGGGCGCGTGAGCGCGAGCGCGAGCGCCGCATGGGCGGGGAACAAGCGGAGAAAGCCTCCGTTGAGGTCACCTTGCCTGAGACGATTACGCTGCAAGACCTATCCGGGCGGATGAAAGAACGCGTAGGCGACGTCGTAAAATTCATGATGCAGCAAGGCGACATGTTGCGCTCGAATGACATTATCGACGCAGATACGGCGGAACTCATCGCTGAAGAGTTTGGCCACACTGTAAAACGTGTCTCCGAGGCCGATGTCGAAATCGGTCTGGATGGTGAAGATGATGATCCGAAGGATCTCGAAGGCCGCGCGCCAATCGTCACAATCATGGGCCACGTTGATCACGGTAAGACATCACTTCTCGACGCTATGCGCTCGACCGATGTCGTATCCGGCGAGGCTGGCGGGATTACCCAGCATATCGGGGCGTATCAGGTTCAACTGAAGTCTGGCGACAAGATCAGCTTCCTGGACACACCTGGTCACGCTGCGTTCTCTGCAATGCGCGCCCGCGGTGCCAATGTCACCGACATTGTTATCCTGGTGGTCGCTGCCAATGACTCTGTCATGCCGCAAACGATCGAAGCCATCAGCCATGCCAAAGCAGCCGAAGTGCCGATCATTGTCGCGGTCAACAAGGTTGACCTGCAGGATGCCGATCCAAACCGCGTGCTGACCGACCTGTTGCAACATGACATTCAAGTCGAAGGGATGGGCGGTGAGGTCCAGGCGATCGAAGTCTCTGCGCTGAAGAAAACGGGCCTGGATGAATTAACCGAAGCGATCACGCTACAGGCTGAATTGCTCGAACTGAAAGCCAATCCGAAACGGGTGGCCGATGGCATCGTTGTTGAATCTCAATTAGATAAAGGCCGCGGCCCTGTCGCGACTGTATTGGTCAAACGTGGCTCACTGAAGCGCGGCGATATTGTCGTCGCGGGCGCCCAATGGGGCAAGGTTCGCGCACTCGTAAACGAGCGCGGTCAACAGATGAAAGATGCAGGGCCATCCATCCCTGCAGAAGTCCTGGGACTCGATGGCACACCGGAACCAGGAGACGCCTTTAACGTGGTGGATAGCGAGGCCCGGGCGCGTGAAATCACCGAGTATCGCCAGCGCATGAAACGTCAGAAGCAAGGTGTTGCAACACAACGCGCCTCGCTCGAGCAATTCATGACCAGCCTCAAAGACGGTTCTGCGGATATGAAAGATCTGCCAATTGTTCTGAAAGGCGACGTTCAGGGGTCTGTCGAAGCCATCACGCAATCCCTCGAAAAACTCTCGACCGAAGAGGTCCGTGCGAATGTTGTCTATGGCGCGGCTGGCGGTATTTCAGAAAGCGATATCTTGCTCGCCCAATCTTCGGGCGCACCAGTCTTCGCCTTTAACGTCCGTGCGAATAAACAAGCGCGCGAGCTGGCGGAGAAAGAAGGCGTCGAGATTCGGTATTATTCAATCATCTATGAATTGATTGATGATGTAAAAGCCTCGCTCTCCGGCATGCTTGATCCAGAGAAGAAAGAAACCTTCATCGGCTATGCCGATATTCTGGAAGTCTTCAACATCACCAAAGTCGGCAAGGTTGCGGGCTGTAAGGTGACGGAAGGCGTCGTCAAGCGCGGCTGTGGCGTGCGCCTTCTGCGCGACGATGTTGTGATCCATGAAGGCATGCTGAAAACGCTGAAACGTTTCAAAGACGAAGTGCCGGAAGTCACCAATGGCATGGAATGCGGTATGGCCTTCGAGAAATATGAAGACATTCGCGAAGGCGACCGGATCGAGTGCTTTGAAATCGAAATGATTGCCCGTTCGCTCGACTGAGCAAGGCCGGAATAATGGCATTAGGACCGTACAGATATGTGCGGTCCTTTTCATTTTTATCGATTGAGTTTTCGAATTTCAAAACAGTTTGTGCCTAAACCAACCGTGATGAGTGACAGCATAGTGATCTCCGGCGCGCTGAAGAAACGCGATGCCAAGCGGCTGACCAATGCCATTCGTGGCAGCACGGTCGGTCCCACAACCTTGTATTACGCAGGCGTTACGGCCCCGATTATCGGCGCCGGCATGGCGCTGTTGACAAGCGCAGCCCTTGAAGCGATCGGCACGTCCGCCTATTGGACGGTGATGTTGTCGGCCATACTTGCCGCGGTCTCAGGCATTGTCTGGTATTTGATCTTCATGCGCTGGGCCTATCGTCACCAGCATGGCCGCGGCGCCGAAATGGAACAGGTGACAGAAATCAAACTCACCGATGATGATCTCATTATCCGCCGCGGGCTCGTCACCACACTTATTGACTGGGACGCAATCGACGAGATCAAAAGCACCCGCAGCTATACAATTGTCCACTTTGACGGCGCGGACCCTTTAATGGTGCCGCATGACTGGTTTGGCGAAAAAACTGCGTGCGAGATCTTTATACGACGCCTCGGGCAGGGCATTAAGGGCGAATGAGCCGACGCCGCAAACCCAATCACGCATCCCATGCCCCAAGCCAGCGCCAATTACGCGCCGGAGAACTGGTGCGCCATGCCCTGGTCGAAATCCTCGCACGAGAAGAATTTCGAGACCCTGTTCTGCAAGGGGTCGCCATTACCATTGGCGAAGTCCGCTCGTCGCCGGATTTGCGTCACGCCAATGTTTTTTGTTCGGCCCTCGGCAAGACTGGCCGGGAGGACATGGAAGAGATCGCGACCGCGCTCAATCGCGCCGCCGCGTTCTTGCGTGGTCGCTTGGGCCGCGAGATCGAGATGAAGTTTACACCGCAACTGCATTTCATTCCGGACATGTCTTATGATGAGGCGGCGGAAATGAGCGCTGTACTCAAACGCGCTGAAATCGCCCGTGATCTGGATCCGGACGAAGCTTAACCATTGCTGGTCCGTCGCACCGGCAAGTGTTTCTTTCCCCAATCGCGAAACGCCATCAGCGCCGGCGAAAATTCCTGCCCTTTGTCGGTCAGCACATATTCATAGCGTTTGGGGCGTTCTGAATATGCCTTCTTTTCGAGGATACCGGCCTCGACCAATCGCTTGAGTCGATCAGAAATCAGATGCCGGGTCGCGCCTGTACTGGCGACAAACTGATCAAACCGAGACATACCCAGAAAGCAATCGCGTAATATCAACAAGGTCCAGCGATCGCCGACCAGTGATAAGGTGCGCGCCACTGGGCACCAGTTTTCGTCTAATTCTGTCCACTTCATACTTGCCAGCTTAAACTGATTTGCTTTAAGTTCCAAATAAGAACTTACAGAGATAGTTTCGACGCTCACCGGAGGGCAACATGGCCAAGACGCTTGAATTCTTTTTCGATTATATCAGTCCGACATCATTCCTGGCAAATGCCGTTGTGCCGGGCGTGATTGAACGCACGGGCGCTGAATTGAAATTGCGCCCAATGTTTTTGGGCGGCGTCATGAAAGCAACTGGCAATCAACCCCCCGGCATGGTGCCTGCGAAAGGCAAATATATGAGTCAGGACATGGCGCGTTGCTGTAAACGCCATGGCATTGAAATTCATTCAAACCCGCATTTCCCACTGATGAATACCCGCCCGCTTACAGGCGCTACGATTCGTCTTGCGGATGATCCGGAACAGCAATTGAAGCTTCTCGAAGCCGGCTTCAAACATCTTTGGGGTAGGCCAGAAGGCGGCATTGATTGCGGAGATGAGGCACAATTCAAGCAAGCTTTTGGATCCGAAGGGTTTGATGCCGACGCGTTATGGACGCTCGGCAACGACCCTGAAACCAAAGCCATGCTGCGCGCCAATACCGAAGAAGCGGTTGAACGGGGTGCGTTTGGCGCGCCGACTTTCTATGTCGGCGACCAGATGTTCTTTGGCCATGATCGTCTCGATTACGCCGAAGAAGCGCTTATGGCCTAAGCGTTGATCCCGGCATTCGCGGCCAGCTCGGCCAGAGCCACTTCCGGGCGCGGCCCATAGTGCGAAATCACTTCCGCTGCAGCGATATGACCGAGCCTGGCGCACGTCGCCAAGGGTAGACCCCGCGAGACGCCGAACAAAAAGCCAGCCGCATATTGATCGCCTGCGCCGGTCGTATCAACGACCTGGCTCACCGGCTCCGCGGGCACTTCAATTGGCTCGCCATCGCCAATCACGACAGACCCTTTCTCGCCGCGGGTCACTGCCGCAAGTCCCGTATCGGCGCGAAGCAGCTCAACCGCCTGTTCGAAATCGCGCGTCTGATACAAGCTTAGAAGTTCTTCCTCATTGGCGAACAGGATGTCGACTTGCGTCCGGATCAGTTGCCGGAAACTGTCCCGATGACGATCGACGCAAAAACTATCGGACAGGGTCAGCGATACTTTCCGGCCCGCCGCGTGGGCAATTTCGGCCGCATGTACGAAAGCGGTCTTGGCAACTTCTTTGTCAAACAAATAGCCTTCCAGATAGAGGATGCCGCCAGCCTCCACGGTGCCACGGTCAACATCGTCCGGAGAAAACTCGACGGACGCGCCAAGATAGGTGTTCATGCTGCGCTTACCGTCTGGCGTGACGAAGATGATCGACCGCGCGGTCGCGGCGCCATCGACCAAAGGTGTGGTTTCAAACGGGACGCCAACCGTCGCCATATCTGTCTTGAAAACTTCACCGAGGCGATCATCAGCAACTTTGCCAATATAAGCGGCCTTTCCGCCAAAACTGGCAATCCCGGCAATCGTATTGGCGCCTGAACCACCCGACGTTTCCAGGGCGTTGATTGAGGCCTTGGTCAGCAAGTCAGCGCGATCGGCCTCGATCAGGTTCATCGCATCTTTGTTGATACCCCATTTTTCGAGAAAAGCGTCATCCTGAGTTGAGATGACATCGACAATGGCATTGCCAAGTCCGACCACGTCAAAATGCGTTTCTGTCATTGAGGATATCCTTAAGGCTAGTTGCAGCTGCCTGTGCCAGAACAGACCTCTAGACGCAACCAACCCGCCCAGCTACGGCGCTGTTATGATGAAGATTGCTTATCTGGCGTCCAACGCGACCCTGCCGGGGTCACCGACCCGCCGATCCGACGCGTTCGAGCATGACCGCATGATGGACGCTTTGCGCGATCCATTTGCTGAAAAGGCGATGCAGGTGGTCGACGTCGATTGGGCGGATCAGACCCAGGACTGGGCGAACTATGGCGCTGTTATTGTCGGCACAACTTGGGATTATTGGGATCATCACGCGCAGTTTCTGCGCACGCTGCAGCAGATTGAGCAGGAAACGCTTTTGTTCAATTCCGCCGCGCTGATCCAATGGAACAGCCATAAGGGATATTTGCGCGCGTTAGAACAAAAAGGGGCGCGCCTGATCCCGACACTCTGGATCGATGAGGTCACGCCGGCGCGTGCGGCGGATGCCTTTTCTGAGCTCGGCAACGATGACCTTGTGTTCAAGCGACAAGTCGGGGCCGGCGCAGATGGCCAGTATCGTCTAAGCTCGACAAGCCCGCTCCCCGACATGCCGCATGCCATGATGGTGCAGCCTTTCTTGTCAAAAATTCAGGAAGAGGGCGAGTACAGTTTCATCTTCATCGATGGTCAGTTTTGCCACGCCTTGCTGAAAACAGCGAAGACCGGCGATTATCGGATTCAGTCGACTTATGGCGGTCAGGAGACCCCGGTCACGCCGAGCAGCAGCGACCTGCAAGACGCGGTCACAGTTCTGCAAACCCTGGACGAAACCCCGCTCTATGCCCGTGTAGATATGCTGCGCGGCGACGATGGCCGCCTGCTCCTGATGGAGCTTGAATTGGTTGAACCCTATCTTTATCCGCTCGAGGGCCCGCAATTGGGGCCGATGATGGCCGCCGCGGTGACCCGACGCATGTCTGGATAGAGCGCGACCCTAGGCGTCGCGATAAGACTCATAGAATGCGATCGCAGCAGCGTTCGAGACATTCAGGCTTTCCATTTCAGGCGCAATTGGAATGCGCGCCAATTCAGCGCAGGATTTAGCCACCCCCGGGCGCAAGCCTGGCCCTTCGGCGCCCAACACAACAGCAACACGGGCGGCGCCTTGCACCGCGGATCCAATCATCGCGCCGCCTTGTCCGGCCAGGCCGACAGTATGAAAGCCCGCCTCATTCAAGCGATCGAGCGCCCGCGCAATATTGACCACACGGCACTCTTTGACCGTCTCAATTGCGCCGACGGCAGCCTTGGCCACCACGCCCGTGATTGCAGGCGCGTTGCGGGTTTGCAGGA
>JBCCDZ010000102.1:0-9627 GCA_039030525.1 Pseudomonadota bacterium
ATTCGCGTCAAACTAGCCGCCAGGCCGTCGAACACCTCATCGGCCTCGGGCATCGCCGCATTGGGCTGCGGCGAAGAAGACCGTCCGTTCAAACGCGGCTCAGCCGAAGATGCGGCCTTCATCATGAAGAACGCCTCGAAAGTGATCATCGTTCCGGGATACGGAATGGCCGTCGCCCAGGCTCAGCACGCATTGAAGGAAATGTGCGACAAGCTGAAAGAGGAAGGCGTCGACGTGACCTATGCCATCCACCCTGTCGCGGGCCGGATGCCAGGGCATATGAACGTGCTGCTGGCGGAAGCGCAGGTGCCTTATGACGAGGTGTTCGAACTTGAGGACATCAACTCAGATTTCCGCAATTCCGAAGTCGCGTTCGTGATCGGGGCGAATGACGTCACCAATCCAGCGGCCAAGACCGACAAGACATCGCCAATCTATGGCATGCCGGTTCTGGATGTTGAGAATGCTGGCACAGTGCTGTTCATCAAACGCTCTATGGGGTCGGGCTATGCCGGCATTCAGAACGAGCTCTTCTTCCGCGACAATACAATGATGTTGCTCTCGGATGCGAAAAAAATGGTCGAGGATATCGTCAAGGCGCTGTAACCGCGCCTTGGCCATAAAAATCAATACTGGGAGGGCTGGAACATGGCCATCAAAACGAGATTCACGGAAGAATTCGGCATCGAGCATCCGGTTGTCCAAGGCGGCATGCAATGGGTCGGCTATGCCGAAATGGTCGCCCCGGTCGCCAATGCCGGCGGGCTTGGATTTCTCACCGCTCTGACCCAGCCGACGCCAGAGGACCTGGTCAAGGAAATCCAGCGCACCAAGGAGATGACGGACAAGCCATTCGGCGTGAACCTGACCATCCTGCCGGCGATCAAACCACCGCCTTATGCCGAATACCGGCAAGCCATCATTGAAGGCGGCATCAAGATTGTCGAAACAGCGGGCTATAAGCCGAAAGAACATATCGATCACTTCAAGGAACACGGTATCAAAGTGATCCATAAGTGTACCGCGGTCCGCCACGCTCTGTCGGCGGAACGTATGGGCGCGGATGCGATTTCGATTGATGGTTTTGAATGCGCTGGTCACCCGGGCGAAGATGACATTCCGGGCCTCATTCTGATACCCGCCGCGGCCGACAAGGTCAGCATCCCGATGCTCGCGTCTGGCGGATTTGGCGATGGTCGCGGTCTCGCCGCTGCTTTGGCGCTGGGCGCCGATGGCATCAATATGGGCACGCGCTTCTGCGTCACTCAGGAAGCGCCGATCCATGAGAACTTCAAACAGCAAATGCTGGAAAATGATGAGCGCGACACCAAGCTGATCTTCCGCACCCTGCACAATACGGCACGCGTGATGAAAAACTCGGTCAGCTCTGAAGTGGTCGACATTGAACGCGCCGGCGGCGCGCAATTCAAAGACGTTCAACATCTGGTCGCAGGCAGCCGTGGCCGCAATGCCATGGAATTGGGCGATCCGGATGGTGGCATCTGGTCTGCCGGTCAGGTGCAAGGCCTGATTCATGACATTCCGACGGTGAAAGATCTGATTGATCGGATCGTCGCAGACGCTGAATCCATCATCAAACAGCGCATGGGCGGCATGCTCGCTTAGAAAAAAACGCAGGATCAAGCGCGTCTCAGCGCTTTCATTTGATCGGACTCAGTCTAAGCTCTCGCCTATCTGACAACCATCTCGAAGGGGGTTCACGATGGGCGAGATTATTGCCGAAGTGTTTTCCGTCAGCGGCTTGTTTACGCTGCTCATGTTGCTCTTGTTGCAGGCCGTGCTCGGCTTCGACAATTTGCTCTATATCTCGATTGAATCAAAGCGCGTCGGGCCTGAAAAGGCGCCAATGGTGCGGCGCTGGGGCATTGGTATGGCGGTGGTCTTGAGGATTGTCCTCCTGGTCATCATTGTGAACCTGTTCACGCTGCTGGCAGAACCATTATTCTCCGTCGATCTGAAAGGCTTTTTCGAAGGCGAGTTTACCCTGCAAGCCCTGGTGACGGTCGCTGGTGGTGGCTTCATCATCTATACCGCGATCAAGGAAATCCATCACCTTCTCGCGGTCGATCATATCGAGCATACAGAGGGCTCAGCCACTAAGTCTGTCATGCAGGCAATTGCGATGATTGTCGCAATGAACCTCGTCTTCTCATTCGACTCCATTCTGTCGGCTATGGCGATCGCCAATGTCGAAGTGGCAAATGTCGTGGATGCGTCTGGCGCGGTGATCAACACGTTCACCGGCACGGTTGTGCAATGTAAATCCGACCTGATCGCCAATCCGATTGCAGGCGCAGTTGGATGTGAACCCGGCAAAGACTATCAGGTCTGGATCATGGCCATCGCCATTCTCTCGTCTGGCGTTGTGATGATCCTGCTGGCGGACTATGTCGCCGAGTTCCTGAAGCGCAATCGCATGTATGAAGTCCTCGGCCTGTTCATTCTGTTCCTGGTTGGCGTCCTGCTGGTCACCGAAGGCGCGCATCTGTCGCATCTGAAACTGTTCGGCTTCCCGATCGATGCGATGAGCAAGTCCAGCTTCTATCTGGTTGTCGGTGTTCTGGTGATCACAGACATTATCTCGACCAATTACCAGAAACGCCTCTGGGCCCAGCGCGAAGCCGAATTGCGCAGTTCGGGCAATAAAGCCGACGATGCCATCAAGGCTGTCGATGCGCACATCGCCAAGCACGGCAATATTGGCTGATAAACCCGGTGCGGACCTTTGAGCTTAAGGCTTGAAGGTCCGTAGCTTCTTGGAAATCTTGATTGCGACCCTGTCGCCTTTGCGCCCCATGCGACCTTCATAGGCCGGCGTGCCATCGCGGTCGCCGGATAATAGCTCAACCGGCTGGTCTGGCGGCAGCCCAAGCAGCAAGGTTGAACCGGCTTTCAGCGCGGTGACGCGGCTCAGAGGCACAGACAGACTGGCCAAGCGCGCGGTCGCAATCGCTGTCACGGGCGCGCTGACAGGCGCCGGCTCAATCACATCTGGAGCGTCATCAAACTGCCCCTCAATCACTGCGAGGTCCGAGTGTAGACCTGGCGCTTCAATGCGGAACTCGGTGACCGTGACCGCATCGACAGGAAGCAGGCTGGCGACGAACGGGATATCCGTTTCAATCGCCTGGAGCTTCAGATCCGTTCCAACCGCCCCGCCAAACGGCTCCAGCAATTGTTCCAAAAGGGCGCAGTCAATCGCGCTCAAGGTCCAGCCATCGCCGATGCGCCCGGTCGAGCCAGTCGCCCCGCACGCCTTGGCAATAATCGAATCCGCGAGGTCCGGCGGCAAACACACAAAGGCGCGAATCTCTGTTTCGGTCTCACCCAGGCAGGCAATCGCACTTGATTTGCCATGTAAGAGCCCTGCGAGATCCGAACGCGGCAAAGAGGTAGTCTGCGTCGCTGTGATGGCGGCTTTGATGCCCGTACCTTTGCCGAGCGCCATAGACAGGCGCGCCGCCAGTGCGGGATCAGGATGCCCGTCGGCTGGCAAAGTCGGTGCATCGTCAAACACTTCGCCGGGCTTTGGCGTGACCGATTGCGGCACAGGTGGGATATCGGTTAGCGCGCCCTCGCTGGGTTTGGGACGCAATAGCGCTGCAATTTCATCCGCGGTCAGCACGCCGCGCGAGGTTGGAAACTGATAGTCCTCCTCAGACTCCAGGACAGCCGTCTCTTCTCCGGTCAAATCTGGACCGGCAGGACGTTTCTTGGGGTCGGGACCGTCTCGCATTCTGCACCTGTCGCCAATACGGTTTACCAGTGCGCCAACACGGTTAATGAATCGTTAGTATTTTAGAGTCCGCCTGGGCAGATTCGCAAGGCCTAATCGTCGCGAACAACACGTTCATTGCGTTCGTGTCGCTCTTGTGCCTCAAGGCTGAGCGTGGCTGTCGGGCGCGCTTCCAGACGGCGCAGGCCAATTGGCTCGCCGGTGTCATCGCAATAGCCATAAGTGCCATTCTCAATCCGGCGGATGGCCGCATCAATTTTGGAGATCAGCTTACGCTGTCGATCTCGCGTGCGCAGCTCAAGCGCTTTGTCGCTTTCGGCTGAGGCGCGGTCGACGAGATCAGGGTGGTTGGATGATTCTGCGCGCAGGTTCCCAATCGTGACTTTCGCCCCGTCCAGGATCTCAGCCTTCCAGTCTTCGAGCTTCTGGCGGAAGAATGCCTTCTGCTTTGGGTTCATGAAATCTTCTTTAGTCGACGGCTTGTAGCCATTCAGATCAAAGTCACTCATGGAATCAAATCCTCTACGAAGTTTGGGCGCCCTATACTGCGGACCCGATAGATACGCAATCGCAATAATCAGACCAAGTGGCCACATTTCTGTCGACGAATTGTGGCACACGCTGGACTTATACGGGGCTTTTGCAGCTCTGAAGGTAACGAAGACTTGATCAGACGCCCCGCTTCGTGCGCTAAAGGGAACAGCAATCTGCGCGAGACAGAAGACAGGATTGGGCCCGGTAGATGACCTCCAGATGGAGACAGCGAGAAGTCCAAAGACCGTCGACATGGCGGCAATCTCTGCTGTTCAACAGCCTGATTTTGCTCATCCCGATTTTCGCAGCGCGCGTCATTGTTGCGGCCTATACATCTGACATTGCAACCGACCCGTTAAGCCTGGAAGCCCGCACAGAAACGCGCGCAGAGATCGATTCTGAGTTTCGCACGCTGTCCGCTCCTGGCGGCCAGGAGCGCCTGGCCTGGGCCCAGCGGATCGAACAGACGCTTGATGAGCGCGACTTTTCCGCCGCCCGCGGCTATTTGCTGGCCGCTCCTCTGATGTTGAATCGTCAGGACTCAGCTGCGGTCCTTGCGGCAGCAGACGCCGAAAATTCCGGGACCCGCGATCAGCGCCTGGCGCGGGCCGCCTTGCTTTTCCTGCCGGAAGATTTGCGCGCGGCCTATCAGCGGACCATTGCGCCACCAAAGCCGGTCGAGCCCGTCGCTGCCGAACCGGAAGAAACATCAGACGCCGAGGTCGCTGATGACACTGCGCCAGCAAGCTCAGAGGACACACCTCGCCTGAGCGGAGACAGTGTTCAGCTCGCGCCACTCGATGAACCTTTTGCCGAACAAGGATCCTTCTTTCTGCTCGGCGACCCGGCAGATCTGACCCGGCGCAGTCAAAGATGGCTCGCTGGGGAGCAAGTCGACAGTCTGCAATTGCGCTTACGCGCGCTCGGTCTGATGACCCAGGATGATCCCAGCCCCGAAGCCCAGGCTGTGTTCGAGGCGGCATCTATCATGCGCGCCGCCCATCGCGCCGGACGCCTGAATGATCGGTTTGCGGGTTACCTTCGCAGCCGCATCGAGGACGCGCTGCCGGAAGAAAGTTTGCGCGCGCAGCTATCTGTGGCGTTCGAACCGGTCATGACAACAGAGGCCCGTTCGTCGCAAGTCATCGAAGCTTACGAAACGGCGCTGCAGCCCATGGCCCGCGAACGCCTGGCCAGAGACATGAAAATCATTGCCCGTATCGCCGAGCTGACCAGCTCATCCGGCGCCATCACACTGGTCGAACAAGCGACCACACCCGAAGACATGCGCCGCGCGCTATTATTGACTGAAGCGGGCGGTCATCGCTCTGTCGCGCTGGCCCGGGAAATGGGACCTGAAGTGCTGTCTCTGGCGCAAATCGGGGTGAAATGGAGCCAGATGCTGGTGTTTCAGGTGATGGGTCTGATGGCGCTCGGCATGGCCCTGATCTGGACCACGTTGTCAGCCCTGACGCAGGCCGAAGCGATCCGGCTGCGCTAGATGCCGAACGCGCCCTTGATGCCGTCAATCAAAAGCTGAACCGACAAAGCCGCCAGGATAACGCCAAAGATCCGCGTGATCGCTCCGGCAATGCTCTCCCCCATGGCTTTGACCAACGGCCCGGCCGCCAGGAAGATCAGCAAACAGATCACCATATTCGCTGCGATCGCGCTCAATACCGCCCCTTTGCCGACCCAATCATCATGCTGTGACATGTACAGCATGGCTGTAGCGATTGAGCCCGGACCCGCCAGCATTGGGATACCAACCGGGAAAACCGAAATATCGTCCAACTGTTCCGGCGTTTCATCGCTATCCGCCAAAACAGATTCGGCGCGATTCTCGCGGCGCTCGGTGCGCTTTTCGAACACCATGTCGAGCGCGATAATGAACAGCAAAATACCGCCCGCCGCGCGAAAGGCATCAATCGTGATGTGCAGCTTGTCGAGCAGCCAGGCGCCAAAGAAAGCAAACCCGAAAATGATCAGCGTTCCAACCAGAACCGACCGCAACGCCATGGAGCGGCGATAGCTGGCAGGCCCGCGCACCGTTAGCGATGCAAACACAGGCGCGACGCCCAAAGCGTCGATCAAAACGAAGAAGGTCACAAAGGACGCGATGAAGATAGAAATGAACTCGCCGGACATGCTGACGGCTCCCTCAATTAGATGTGAGGCCGCGCTCTATCCTTGATCTTTCAATGCGTCGAGGATTTCAGCCACATCCGGATGCATGTCGGGCTTGCCGGAACGCATAGGCACAACACTCTGTGCCAATTCGCCTGATGACAGGGCCAAAATCATGCGGTGACCCCGCAACCGCTGCAAAAGCCCTAGCAGGCCTTTCGGTCCATTTGCACGCACCAGCGTGTCATGCCCGATATCGACACAGATATTTTCTGGTGCCTCGTCGGCTTCGAGCATGGCGATTGCATCGTCCAGGCTCATGATCGGAGATTCGGGAAGCTCTTTCATATTCGACGTATCAGCCATTGCCCGCCTCCGCCGCCTTTAGCAGTTTTCGGCATAAAGACAGCGCTTGGTAGGTCTCTCCTGCGGCGCAAGCCGTGGATATTTCAACAAGATGTGCACGCCCGTCTTCGTTTTTTGTCTGATCCAAAGCTGCTGCGACCGCCGTCACCGCCTGATCGTATAAAGGCCCTTCGGTTTCCCCGGTCAGATACATTTGCATGACTGCGAAGTAGAGATGCTCTTCAGCGCTTCGCGTAACATCCGGGTCCAACACGTCTTTTTGCCGCAAAACCCGTGCCTGGTTTTGCAACAATATGGTGCCGCGTCGGTCACCATTGCGAAGCACCGCGCCGTTTACGACGACAGCCTCCTTCGGCTTGAGTGACAGTTTTAGCGGCATAGACCGATCTCCAGAATTCCCCAATGGCTACGCGGAAATGGTTAACGCGGGATTTCAAATTGGTAACGTCATACTGAAAATGCAGCAGGAACAGAGGGTTAGCAAAAGTAAAATCTTCTCAGTGTCTCCGCCGCAGCGAATCGCAGGCCTCTCCCAGCGTTAGAGGTTGCTTCTCCTGTCACCAGCCTTATCCTTACCGTGTACGTAAACGAGAGGTCCTCCCATGCGCTTTGAAGGCACAGAAAATTATGTCGCAACCGAAGACCTTCGGGTGGCAGTCAACGCTGCAATCCAATTGGAACGCCCGCTTCTGATCAAAGGCGAACCTGGCACAGGTAAAACCGTCTTGGCGATCGAAGTGGCCAAAGCGCTCGGCTGTGAGCTGATTGAGTGGCACATCAAATCGACCACGAAAGCGGCCCAAGGCCTGTACGAATATGATGCGGTCTCACGTCTGCGCGACGGCCAGATGGGCGAAGAGCGCGCCAAGGACGTCAAGAATTACATCAAGAAGGGCAAGCTGTGGGAAGCCTTCACCGCAGACAAGCGCCCGATCCTGCTGATCGACGAGATTGATAAAGCCGACATCGAATTCCCGAACGATTTGTTGCAAGAACTCGATCGTATGGAATTCTATGTCTATGAGACCGATGAAACGATCAAAGCCAAACAGCGCCCGATCGTGATCATTACGTCGAATAATGAAAAAGAATTACCGGACGCGTTCCTGCGTCGCTGCTTCTTCCACTTCATCAAATTCCCGGATGAGCAGACGATGAAAGAGATTGTCGATGTGCACTATCCAGGCGTTAAAGAGAAGCTCGTGTCTGACGCCCTGACGACCTTCTACTCGATGCGCGAAGTGCCTGGCATGAAGAAGAAGCCATCAACGTCAGAACTGCTCGATTGGCTGAAACTACTGATGAATGAGGATGTCGATCTGGAGACCTTGCGCGAGCAGGATCCGGAAAAACTGACCCCGCCTCTGCATGGCGCCCTGCTGAAGAATGAGCAGGACGTCGCCTTGTTTGAGCGCTTGGCATTCCTCAACCGCCGTCAGTCAGGTCCAAGCCCGCGCGGACCTGCGGGTTAGGCCTTAACCGCGTAAATCAATCGCTCAGCATTCCCATCGCCGCCTTTGATGGGACTGTGTGTGCGTGCGTCTGTGCGCCAGCCTTGCGCGCTCAGCCAGTCCACAAACGCTGCCTCGGCCCCTTCAATCGCGGCGGGATTGTTCACGATCCCACCTTTACCGATATGCTCACGCCCAACCTCGAATTGCGGCTTGAACAGCGCGATGAGGTACGCGTCCTCAGCGGCCAGTGAGAGTGGACGCTCGATCAGTTTGTGCAAGGAGATGAAGCTCGCATCACAAACAATAAGCTGCGGCGGCTGTTCGATTGTGTCCGGGTTCAAGCCGCGCGCATCTGTAGCCTCCAAAGACACCACACGCGGGTCATGTCGCAGTATTGCGTGCAACTGATCCCGCCCGACATCGACAGCGATCACCCGCGCGGCACCGCGCGAAAGCAACACATCTGTAAACCCGCCTGTTGAAGCCCCGATATCCAGGCAATGTCGCCCCGACGGGTCAACCTCGAACACATCCAGCGCATGCGCCAGTTTCACCCCGGCGCGTGAGACCCAGGGATGCGCAGCTTCTGCCTCGATCCGCGCAGACGCAGAGATCTTTTCCGACGGTTTAACAAGCACCCGCCCAGCCACTTTGACATTGCCCGCTGCGATCGCAGCCTGCGCCGCCGACCGGCTGTCAAAATGCCCGAGCGCAACAAGAATTTTATCGGCGCGATCAAGTTTTTCTATCACGGCTGACTTCTCCGACGAACGCCCTACACTTGTCCCTGAATAGCCAATGGAGCCGCTCACATGATCCGTAAAGCCCTACTCGCCGCCATCTTGCCGATTGTCGCTTGTGCACAAGCCCCAGCGCAAGACGCCCCGCAATTGCCAAGTGAAGCTGAAATGCCAGGACCCGATCAGGGCGTGTTTCCAAGCATGATGCGCATGGGCGGCGACATTATTGGTGCAGATGGCGCAATTATCGGCGCGCTGAACATTCTTGATGGTCCGCACGGATTGCTGATCGAAGCCACGATCGCGCCAGGCGGGCTCGCCCCGGGCTGGCATGGTTTGCATCTGCATCAAGTCGGGGACTGCAGCGATATTGGCACGTTCAAAATGTCAGGCGGACATGTCGGTAAAATCGAAAATGGCCACGGTTTGCTGAACCCGCTCGGTCCTGAAGCTGGCGATGTTCCAAACATTTGGGCAGCCGCGGATGGCTCAGCCGGGTATGAAGCGTTCACCGATCTGATCACCAGTGCGGAGCTCGCCGATGAAGATGGCACAGCGCTGATCATTCACCAGAATCGCGATGACCATCTGACCCAACCGATTGGCGGCGCTGGACCTAGGGTCGCTTGCGCGGTCATCAAATAGCCTA
>JBCCDZ010000103.1:0-9526 GCA_039030525.1 Pseudomonadota bacterium
CCGACCGGACGTATTTTGATGATCGACCAGCGTTTTGACCCCAAGGCCCACGAACAGCGTATCTATCAGCGCTGGGAAGACAGTGGCTGTTTCCGGCCCAGCATGGACAGCACGGCTGAGCCCTATGCGATCATGATCCCGCCACCAAACGTGACCGGCAGCCTGCATATGGGCCACGCGCTGAACAACACGATCCAGGACATCCTGTGCCGGTTCGAGCGGATGCGCGGCAAGAATGTCCGTTGGCAGCCCGGCATGGACCATGCCGGTATCGCGACCCAAATGGTGGTTGAACGCCAACTCGCCGCAAGCGGCGGCAATGAAGATCGTCGCTCCATGGGCCGCGACGCTTTTGTTGAGCGAGTCTGGGAGTGGAAGGAAGAGTCCGGCGGGACGATCCTGAACCAGCTCAAACGCCTCGGCGCCTCCTGCGATTGGGAGAATACCAAGTTCACCCTCGATGATGAGATGAACACGGCGGTGAACAAGGTCTTTGTCGATCTCTATAATGAGGGCCTGATCTATCGCGCCAAACGTCTGGTCAATTGGGATCCACATTTCCAGACTGCGATTTCCAATCTCGAAGTCGAGAATAAGGAAGTCGACGGCCACATGTGGCACTTCAAATATCCGCTCGCTGGTGGAGAGACCTATACCTATGTCGAGAAAGACGAGGACGGGACGGTCACGCTTGAGGAGACGCGCGACTATATCTCTATCGCGACAACGCGACCTGAGACCATGCTGGGCGATGGCGCCGTCGCGGTACACCCAAGCGATGAGCGCTATGCGTCAATTGTCGGCAAACTGTGTGAGATCCCGGTCGGGCCAAAACAGCATCGCCGTCTGATCCCGATCATTACCGACGAATATCCTGACCCAGACTTTGGCTCAGGTGCGGTGAAGATTACCGGCGCGCACGACTTTAACGACTATCAGGTGGCCAAACGCGGCGGCATTCCGATGTATGCCTTGATGGATGAGAAAGGCTTTATGCGGGCGGATGGCGACGCCTATGCGGCGGTTGCCGAAGTCGCGCAGCGCATCGCTGAAGGCGAAGAGGATTTCGACGAAGCCAAGATTGCGGCGATGAACCTGGTCCCGGAGGCCTATCGCGGGCTCGACCGGTTCAAGGCGCGCGAGTCGGTGATTGCCGACATTACTGCGGAAGGCAACGCGGTGATGGTGCTGGATCCGAAATGGAAACCGGAAGAGGGGGATGAGGTCCCGGCTCAAGGCCGGGATGACACGGCCCCCCTTATCCCGTTGGTTGAGAACAAGAAGATCATGCAGCCATTTGGTGACCGCTCTGGCGTCGTCATCGAGCCGATGCTGACCGATCAATGGTTCGTCGATGCCGAGACACTGGCGGGGCCTGCGATTGAAGCGGTGCGGTCTGGCAAGACCAAATTCGTGCCCGAGAATTGGGATCGGACCTATTACAATTGGATGGAGAATATCGAACCCTGGTGCATCTCCCGCCAGCTCTGGTGGGGACATAGGATTCCGGTTTGGTATGGACCGAAGTTGCTCACAACGCATGAAGATGACGGTCACATCATCATTTGGCCGGGCCCTGATAACTCGGATAGAGAGGTTTTTGTTGGGACAGACCTTCAAGCAATTCAAAATCAACTTGATGAAACATACGGCCACGTCGCGCAAATCTCTGGAGCGACTATCGTGCCGGTCGATACTCCCGAAGCATACCGAGCGAAGTTGGTTGGACTTGGCTCGGATCATCATGAAATTCCGTTACTTCAAGACCCGGACGTCCTCGACACCTGGTTCAGCTCTGGCCTGTGGCCGTTCTCGACGCAAGGCTGGCCAGAACAGACCGATGGCCTCAACACCTTCTATCCTGGCGCGACGCTGGTCACGGCCTTCGACATCATCTTCTTCTGGGTCGCGCGGATGATGATGCTCGGCATCAAGTTCATGGATGGCGAAGTGCCGTTCAAGGACGTTTATATCCACGCCATTGTCCGCGACGAGACCGGCAAGAAAATGTCCAAGGCCGAAGGCAATGTCATCGATCCGATCGACCTGATTGACGGCGTTGAGGTCGAAACGCTTGTGGCCAAACGGACGGCAAACCTGCGGCAGCCTGAAAAAGCACCAAAGATCGAAAAAGAGGTCCGTAAGCGCTATCCCAAAGGCTTTGACGCTTATGGCGCTGATGCCTTGCGCTTCACTCTGGCCGCCATGGCGACCAAAGGGCGGGACATCAATCTGTCGGTCGATCGCATCGCGGGCTATCGGAATTTCGGTACGAAACTGTGGAACGCCACCCGATTCGCACAAATGAACGAAGCAAAATTTGGCGTGAATATAGAGCCGCAAACACTTGATTTGTCAGTGAATAAATGGATTGCCGGTGAATTGTACAAATGTACGGCAGCGGTTTCTGAGGCGATTGAGGATTATCGCTTTAATGATGCTGCCAGCGCCGTCTATCACTTCACTTGGGATGTTTTGTGCGACTGGTATCTCGAGCTGACCAAGCCGATGTTGAACAGTGACTATGCGAACGCGAAGGCAGAAACGCAAGCCGTGCTGGGGTGGGTTTTGGAACAGACTTTTGTCGCTTTGCACCCCTTCATGCCCTTCATCACCGAAGTTTTGTGGGAGCAAACTGCCGAGCGGTCCGATTTCCTGATGCAACAGGCCTGGCCAGGCCTGAACGCATCGTTTGAGGACGAAACGGCCGCAGAAGAGCTCGATTGGGTGCTGAAAACTATTTCGCAGATCCGGTCCGTACGCTCAGACGTCAATGTCCCGGCCGGGGCAAAAGTTCCGGTCAGTCTGGTGGGCGCTAATGCTGAAACCGGGCGCCGCGTTGGGGCGCATCGCGATGTCATCATGCGCATGGCACGGCTCGACAAGCTCGACCTGGCTGATGCGGCCCCTGCCGGGTCTGTGAAGACGGTTGTCGATGAAGCTACGGTGGTTCTGGAGATTGCTGACTTGATTGATGCCGGTGAAGAGGTCGCGCGTCTGGACAAACAGCTCGGCAAGCTGGGCGGAGAGATAACCGGGCTTGAAAAACGGCTCGGGAATGAGGCCTTCGTGGCCAAAGCGCCAGCAGAAGTGGTCGCCGAACAACGCATCCGCCTGACTGAGTTGCAAGGCACGCGTGACAAGCTTAGCGTCGCTCGGGAGCAACTCGCAGCCCTGTAAGGAGCCCCTTCATGTTACGTCCTGTTCTTGTCGCCCTGACGCTTGCGCTCACCGCGTGTCAGACACCTGCAACGGTCACCGCAGAGGAGGCAGATGTGACAGAGACGGATACGGTCGAATGGCGCCTGGTCATCCATGGCGGGGCCGGTGTGATCCTGCGTGAGAACATGACGGCTGAACGCGAAGCGGCTTATACAGCGGCTCTCGAAACAGCGCTGGAAGCGGGCGCGGCGGTCTTGCGCGAGGGCGGCTCAGCCGTGGACGCTGTGCAAGCGGCGGTCATCCCGATGGAAGATGATCCGTTGTTCAATGCCGGGCAGGGCGCGGTTTTCACGGCTGCGGCTGAGCATGAACTCGACGCCTCGATCATGAATGGCGACAATCGCGATGCGGGCGCTGTTGCCGGGGTGAAGACGGTCAAGAATCCAATCCTCGCCGCGCGTGCCGTGATGGACCAGTCTGAGCATGTCATGTTTGCCGGAGCTGGCGCGGATGCGTTTGCCGCTTCGGTCGGGCTGGAGCTGGTCGACAATAGCTATTTTGACACACAAAGCCGCCGCCAATCGCTCGAACGCGTGCTGCAGGAGCGTACCCGCACGGATGCGGATCGGCATGGCACGGTCGGCGCCGTCGCAATCGATTCCAATGGCAATCTCGCCGCGGCGACGACCACAGGCGGTATGACGGCAAAATCAGCTGGCCGCATTGGCGACTCGCCGCTGATAGGCGCCGCGACTTATGCCCAGAACGGCGTCTGCGCTGTGTCGGCGACAGGGCATGGCGAGTATTTCATTCGGGTCGCTGTGGCCAAGACCATTTGCGCACGTGTTGAACTGGCCGGTGAGGACGTCGGCGCTGCAGCTCAGAACGCGCTCGATCAGGTCGCGACGCTTGGCGGGGATGGCGGCGTGGTCGTGATCGATGGGGATGGCCAGTATGAGTATGTTTTCAACTCAAAAGGCATGTATCGCGGCATGATTGACCCTGATGGGATGGAAACTGCGATTTTCGAGCAAGAATAAGCCCTTAAGACTGGGTGACAGTGAGGTGCGGACCGGCTAAGCGTCGGCGCAGCAAAGGAATACCAAAATGAGCAAGACCTGGGATAAATCCAAACTCCCCTCCCGGCATGTGACCGAAGGCCCCGCACGGGCGCCGCACCGCAGTTATTATTACGCAATGGGCCTGTCGACCAAAGACATCCAGAAGCCCTTTGTTGGCGTGGCCAGCTGCTGGAATGAAGCGGCGCCGTGTAACACGGCATTGATGCGCCAGGCACATGCTGTGTCCGAAGGCGTCAAAGCCGCCGATGGCACGCCGCGCGAGTTCTGCACGATCACCGTCACCGATGGGATCGCGATGGGCCATGAAGGCATGCGCTCTTCCTTGGTCAGCCGCGACTGGATTGCTGACACGGTTGAACTGACCATGCGCGGGCATTCTTATGATGCGCTGGTCGGTGTGGCCGGATGCGACAAGTCGCTGCCGGGTATGATGATGGCCATGTTGCGCCTGAACGTGCCGTCTGTGTTCCTCTATGGCGGATCGATCATGCCGGGCAGTTTCGAAGGCCGGGATGTGACGGTGCTCGACGTGTTTGAAGCGGTGGGCGCGCATGCGGCGGGCTCAAACGATATGGATGGCGACAAGCTGCGGGCGCTTGAGAAGGTCGCTTGCCCAGGCGATGGCGCTTGTGGCGGACAGTTCACCGCCAACACAATGGCCTGTGTCAGCGAAGCGATTGGTCTGGCGCTGCCGCTCTCGTCAGCGATGCCAGCGCCCTGGACTGACCGGGATGGCTATGCCCGCGAATCTGGCCGGGTGGTCATGGATCTGGTGGCGAACAATTTGCGGCCCCGCGAAATCTGTACGCGCGAAGCGTTTGAGAATGCTGCCATTGTCGTCGCCGCAACCGGCGGCTCGACCAATGCGGCGCTTCACTTGCCTGCCATGGCGCATGAGTGCGGGGTTGAATTCACGCTGCGCCATGTCGCGGAAGTGTTTGAGCGCACGCCATACATTGCCGACCTGAAACCGGGCGGCAATTATGTCGCCAAGGATTTCGGTGAAGCGGGCGGCGTGCCGATGCTGATGAAGACGCTGATGGATGAGAAGGTCGTCAATCCGGATTGCCTGACTGTGAGCGGCAAAAGCTGGGGCGATTATCTTGAAGATATGAGCTTCGACGAAACCCAGAAAGTCATCTATCCAGCAGGCAAGCCGATTACCGAGAATGGCGGCGTTGTCGGCCTATGGGGCTCGCTCGCGCCGGATGGTGCGATTGTGAAAGTCGCTGGGCTGGAAAAGCTGCAATTCACGGGCAAGGCGCGGGTCTTTGACGGCGAAGAGGCGTGTTTCGAAGCGGTGACCAATCGCGAATATGAGGCCGGCGATGTCCTGGTCATTCGTTATGAAGGTCCAAAAGGCGGCCCAGGCATGCGCGAAATGCTCTCCACCACCGCCGCGATTTACGGCCAGGGGATGGGCGACAAAGTTGCGCTGATCACAGATGGCCGTTTCTCTGGCGCGACACGCGGCTTTTGTATTGGCCATGTCGGCCCGGAAGCGCAGGAAGGCGGCCCGATTGGTCTGCTCGAAGATGGCGATACGATCATCATTGATGCCGAAAAGGGTACAATCGATGTCCGTCTTACGCCAGCTGAGCTCGAGGATCGCAAGCGCAAGTGGAAACCGCGCGTCACCGCTTATGGCAATGGTACGCTGTCAAAATTTGCGAAATTGGTTGGTCCTGCCCATCTTGGCGCGGTAACCCATGAAGGGTTTGCCGGAGAACGCCATGTCTACGCCGACATCTAAAGGGCCTTGGAACGAAGGCCCAGAAATTGACCCGCTGATCCTGCAATCAATGCGGGGTCTGCCGAAAGACTTTGCGGATTTCCCGCGCGTCTTTCAGGACGAGCTGCAACCGGCCTTGCGGGCGCAGGAGGTCGAGCGCCAAGCCGTCGCGAAAGCGTCCGTGCGCTGGTCATTCATTGGCGGTGCGATTGCCCTGATCGGTACGCTATTGGGCTTCCTCGCGTTTCGCGTGCCACAGCTGGCCATTGTCGCGGGCGTGATTGGGTTTGCCGTGCATGGGGCAGGGCGCGGGCCGCTCAACCAGATTGGCAAACGCGCCAAGCGTATGATCGTCGATCCGGTCGCGGCGCGGTTCGCGATGACGTTTGATCCGGAGCCAGGTCATCAGGACTCGATCATGGATGTGCATGCAGCGGGCCTGGTGTCGAGCTGGGATCGATCCAAGTTCGAAGACCGGTTGACCGGCGCCCGCAATGGCGTCGAGTTCGAGTTCTTTGAAGCGCATTTGGAAGAACGTCGCCGGACAACCGATTCCCGCGGCCGGACGCGGACCCGCTGGGTCACCGTCTTTGATGGCCAGTGTTTGCGGTTTCGGTTTCACAAGAATTTCCATGGCCGGACGACCGTGATGCGCGATGCCGGTCTGTTCAATCGCTTTGGCGGTGGCCGCGGCCTGGAGCGGGTGAGACTGGAATCGAAAGCCTTCGAACAGGCATTTGAAGTCTATTCAACCGACCAGGTTGAAGCGCGGTTTCTGCTGACGCCAGATTTGATGCAGCGGCTGATCGAACTTGAAAAAGTGTTTCGTGGCGGGCGGCTGCGCTGTGCGTTTCAGAGCAATGAATTGCTGATCGCTTTAGAGGGCGGCGACCTGTTTGAGCCGGGCTCCATGTTCACCCCTTTAGATAATCCGGACCGGGTGCGGGAATTGCTTGACGATTTCGCTGCGATTTTCAATTTGATCGATAGTTTCGCGGATCCGGAGCGCGTTGCCCGGTCTCGGCGAGACTTGGATAAGGAGTAACCAGGTGCATAACTTGGTCACACTTTAGTCCAGATCTAGGCGTTTGTGTTCAGGAAAGCTTCAGCTCACAGTATTTAGAGAAACTTGTATGAAACCAATGATTTCCTCTCTGAGTGCCCTTGCGGCGATGATTGTCATAATCACCCCAGTAGCGAGCGCATTGACCTGCGCGGAACAGGCGGCTGATCTGCAAAAGCGACAGACCAAAGCGCAACAAATTGCGGATGCGCGCATTGCGCTGGTCGATGAGGTCGAAGCCGCCGGCGATGCCTTGGAAAACGCTGAGGCGATGCGCAATTTCAGCAAGGATCAAGCGGCACAGGCCGATGCCACCAAAGTCGCTTATGATGCGTTGAAATCCGACTTGTTTGTGAAAGAACAGTCGCTGCAGGCAATGGTGGTTTCACTCAACCAGGATGTGGCTGCATATAATAAACGGTGCACGAAAGAGTGATCTAATCCCTCAGCTCAACGATCACCGGCACATGGTCTGATGGTTTTTCCAGTCCGCGTGCCTTGCGATAGATCTCCATGCCTTCGAGACGGTCCGCGGCCTGCGGGCTGAGCAAGTGGTGATCAATCCGAATGCCATGATCTTTCTGCCAGGCGCCGCCCTGATAATCCCAAAATGAGTATTGATGACCGCGATTATCGGTCGCTTCAAAGGCCTCGGTCAGGCCGAGATTCTTTAGCCGTCGAAACGCCGCCAGGCTTTGCGGCAATGCAAGGGCGTCATCGGCCCATACCGTTTCTTCCCAGCAATCTTCGCCGCGCGGAATGATATTGTAATCGCCGCACAGAACTATTGATTCTTCGGCTTTCATCAGGGTCGCCGCATGGGTTTTGAGATGTCCCATCCAGTCGAGCTTGTAATCATATTTTGGACCCGGCGCAGGATTGCCATTCGGAAGATAAAGACCGCCGACGCGCACCGGCTGGTCGGCCAGAACCAGTGCCTCAATATAGCGCGCTTGCTCATCCTCCTCATTGCCCGGCAGGCCGCGGACAACATCCTCGAGCGGGAAGCGCGATAGCATGGCGACGCCATTATAGCTTTTCTGGCCATGCGCTTCGACATTATAGCCGAGCTCTTCGATTTCCATGTACGGGAAGGCATCGGTCTCGCATTTGATCTCTTGCAGACAGATGACATCGCAATCGATGGCCTTGAGGACCTCGATGACAGTGGGCAGGCGGGCTTTGATGGAATTGACGTTCCAGGTCGCGATTTTCATGGCGTCTGTTTAGCGCGCTTTGCGCGAGACACCAGACTCGATTTTCCGCTTGACATGAAACCGATTGGTTTCTTATAAAACGAAACTGAAAGGTTTCATAATATGTCTGAGCAATTGGTTTTCCGTGCCATCGCTGATCCGACCCGACGCAGCATCATGACGATGTTGTCGTCGGGCGAGCGGTCTTTGAACGAAATTTCCGCGCACTATGAGATGACGCGGCCAGCGGTGGCCAAGCATCTCAGGATATTGCAGGAAGGCGGGCTGATACAGGTCCGCGCGCAAGGCCGTGAGCGCTTGCATAGCCTGCAACCAGAAGCCCTGAAAACAGTCTCCGATTGGGTGAGCTTTTTCAGCCAGTTCTGGGACGAAAAACTCGCAGATTTAAAACAAGCAGTGGAGGCTGATGATGACTGACCCGGTGATGGTGAAAACAATCTATTTGAAGGCGAGCCTGGACAAGGTCTGGCGACACCTAACAGACAAGGAACTTCTGGCGCGGTGGTTTCACGAAGTTGATCAGGATCTGACGGACAAAGTCTCGTTTCAATATCTCAGCTTTCATTCTGATAAAGCAGACCGCAAACTGATGTGGGGTGACGTTCTGGAAGTCGATCCGCCGCGAAAACTTGTCCACACATTCACCCATGAATGGCTCAAAGGTGTCATCACGACCGTGACCTGGGACTTATTGGAAGTGGATGGCGGAACGCAATTGACGATGACTCATGAGGGCATCACTGAATTCGGCGAACTGACCGGGCATGACAAAGGTTGGGATGAGCATTTCCTGCGCCTGCGCATGATGTTGAGCTAGACGTTTGTCGGCAGAAACCGGTATCGACGCTGATCGCCATAGGCCCAGATGCGGCTATCCTCGCGCGTCCCCAGTCCGATATTGTGGATGGCTTTCCACCGGCCTTGCCGATCTTTGCGGCTAGACAATATGCCGATATGCGGCAGCGTCCCGCTGACCCGACAGGTCAGTAGGTCACCCGGTTGCCAGTCTGATGCTGGCAAGGCGTGTCCGTGTCGCTCCAACCAGGTTTCGACGTTCGGAACACGGCGATGGTCGATGTTCCGGTCGGTGCGTGTCAGGCCCCAACGCTTCGGATAGGCAGAGAAGTTTGCTGCCATGTCTTCGTGCACATGTTCCTGAAAATCGAAGCCAAACGCATCGCGATAGGCGCGGATAATGACATCGATACAGACGCCGCTTTCGCGTGGCACGTCGCCGCCAGGATAATCCAGGGCGACATAGGACCCATCA
>JBCCDZ010000104.1:0-9515 GCA_039030525.1 Pseudomonadota bacterium
ACATCTTTGAGCAGTCGTCTTAATTATACCTGCGAAGACGACACCCAAGATGTGGAGAGTGAGATAATGAAAGATTGGTGTAACACGGACGGCGCTCGCCGTCTCAAGGACAAAATTGCCGAATATTGGTCCGATCGTGGTTATGAAGTAGAGGTCGACCTTGTCGATGCTGGCTTTGTACCTGCAATGCGCAGCGCACGTACTGACGTTCGCAGCAACATGGTCAATGGCATGCCGCGTCGCAAACTCGTCAATGTGAACGAGGTGCGTAGCGAGTACCGTCCAGACTAAGGTCAGCTGGCAGCAAGCTTTGAGAGGGCTTGCTGCATATCACGCCAGTGATCAATTGACCTGATACGTTCGTAGGGTTGGCCGGAGAGGGTGCCATATCCAAACGAAACGAACACGAAGGGCAGCCCGGCATTGCGGGCTGCCTTTTCGTCTGTCTGGGAGTCACCGATCATGATGGCGCGCGCCTGATCGCCGCCACTTCGAGCGATCGTTTCCAGCAAATGGCTGGCATCTGGCTTTTTTACAGGCAGCTAATCGCCGCCGACAATCGCCGCAAACTGCGTTTCAAGACCGAGGCCGATCAAAACCTGCTCGGCCAATCCTTGCGCTTTATTGGTGCAAACCGCCAATGTCGCGCCGGCCGCTTTAAGAGCAGACAAGCAGGCCACGCTGTTCTCGAACGGTCGGCTCAGCCGCGTGATATTGGCGGCGTAATAGTCGAGAAATTGCGGCCAGAGCTCAGCATTAATCTCGGCATGATCGATCGCCACGTCATGATAGGCCAGACCTTTGCGGATCATTGCTTTCGCGCCATCGCCGATCATCATCCTGATGGTTTCAAGCGTGACGGGCGCCAAACCTTTATAGGCGAGCGTATGATTAAGCGCTGCGTGGAGGTCAGGCGCGGTTTCAATCAGCGTACCATCCAGGTCAAAAACCAGGGTCCAGCCGGAAAAATCAAAACTCATCTACAGGTCCTTCCACGAATAAGGCTCGCATCGACTCGGAACTTGCTCTAGGGCAGACCCAGAAATTTCGCGAGGGTGTTTTTACCATGGGGAACAGAGCTGCCATTATTCTAGCCGCAGGTCAGGGCACGCGGATGCGGTCCGGGTTGCCGAAAGTGCTGCACCATGTTGGCGGTCGGGCCATGGTGGATTGGTCGATTGCTCTGGCGCGAAGCGTCGGATGCGAGAAGATTATTGTCGTGTGCAGCCCGGCCGGGCAAGCGGTCCAGGATCACATTGCGGGCACATTGGGTCCCGACGCCATCGCGATTCAGGACCCACCCCTTGGAACCGGTCACGCGGTCCTGGCCGCTAAGCAGGCATTAGCAGGATATCAAGGTGATCTCGTCGTGCTGTATGGCGACACGCCGCTGATCCCAGAGGATGCAGTCGAGGCACTTTTTCATGAGCTGGATGCTGGCGCTTCGGTCGGTGTGCTCGGGTTTGAAGCCGCAGATCCCGGCGCTTATGGCCGTCTTCTGGTCGATGACAAAAACAATCTGGAAGCGATTGTCGAAGCCAAAGAAGCCACCCCCACCCAGCTTGCCATTCGCTTCTGTAATTCCGGCGTCATGGCAGCCTCAGCTGACACCATGTTTGGCCTGCTGGACAAGGTCACCAATGACAATGCCAAGGGCGAATATTATCTCACTGATATTGTCAGCCTGGCGCGAGCGGCGGGGCAACGTTGCCGGGCCGTTTCGTGCGAGGAAGCCGATGTGCTCGGCGTCAATTCACGGGTTGAACTGGCACAGGCGGAAAGCGCCTTTCAGACCAAGAGGCGCCAAGCGTTTTTGCTGTCAGGCGTCACAATGACGGCGCCGGAAACGGTATTCTTCAGCTATGACACCGACATTGAGAATGACGTGATCCTCGAACCCGGTGTCGTATTCGCGCCAGGTGTCCACGTGCGCACCGGCGCGCGCATCCGAGCCTTTTCACATCTGGAAGGGGCGCATGTCGCAGAGAATTGCGAGATTGGCCCTTATGTCAGATTACGCCCTGGCACGGTGCTGGAGCGCGGCGTGAAAATCGGCAATTTCGTCGAGGTCAAAAAGACCCGAATGGGCGCAGGTGCGAAAGCCAGTCACTTGTCTTATCTGGGCGATGGCGATGTCGGCGCTGGCGCGAACATCGGAGCGGGAACGATTTTCTGCAATTATGATGGCTTCCTGAAATATCAGACAACGATCGGCGAGGGTGCTTTTGTGGGGTCGAACTCTTCGCTGGTCGCGCCTGTCACGATCGGAGCTGGCGCTTTTGTCGGGTCAGGTTCTGTCATCACCAAGGATGTCGAACCAGATGGGTTGGCTGTCGCGCGCGGTCGCCAAATTCAAAAATCAGGCTGGGCAACGGCATTCCGGGATCGGATGGCGGAGATCAAAGCCGCGAAGAAAAAGGGCTGAGGGAGAGCCATATATGGCGAATGAACTGGAGAAGGAAAACGCGGCGCAGGCGGCTATGGATTTCGTCGAAGATGGCATGACCATCGGTCTTGGAACGGGCTCAACTGCAAAATATTTCGTTGAATTCCTGGCCGAAGAAATCTCGGAAGGTCTCGTCGCGCGGGGTGTGCCGACCAGCGAACAGACCCGCCGTCTGGCAGAGTCGCTCGGTGTGCCGCTGGTTGATGTTGAGCAAGTCGACCGTATCCAGCTAACCGTCGATGGCGCTGATGAAGTTGACCAGAACGCCCAACTCATCAAAGGCGGCGGCGCGGCTCTTCTGCGCGAAAAGATCATTGCGAATGCCAGCGATTTGATGGTGGTCATTGCTGACACGTCCAAACATGTCGAAGCCCTGGGAAAATTCCCGCTGCCGGTGGAAGTCACGCCATTCGGCTACACGATCACGGCCAAGAAAGTCTATGATGCGCTGAAAAAGGCGGGCGTGTTGAAGCCGATGATCAAGGTGCGCACCGATGCCGGTCACAAGCCATTGGTCACCGATGGTGGCAATTTCATTCTTGATTGTTCTTGCGGCACAATTCCGGACGCGGCGCTCGCCGCACATATGTTGTCGAGCATTCCGGGTGTGGTCGAACACGGATTGTTTATCAATCTGGCGCGCACCGTGATTATTGGCGCTGAGGACGGCGCCACTATATACGAATACTAGACACGCCCGCCGCATTGAGCTGGCGCCATAACAAGATTTCCCAAGCAAGGATTCAGCAATGTCCGACCATTCATATGACTATGATCTCTTCGTCATTGGCGGTGGCTCGGGCGGGGTACGCGCCGCTCGAATATCCGCGGGCCATGGCGCCAAAGTCGCGCTGGCTGAAGAGTATCGCATGGGCGGAACCTGCGTCATTCGCGGCTGTGTGCCGAAGAAATTCATGGTCTATGCCAGTGATTATGGTCGCAAGCTGGAAGAAGCCCAGAAATATGGCTGGGACGTCAAAGTCGGGGCTTTCGACTTTCCAGGCTTCATGGCCAATCTGCATGCTGAAGTCGATCGTTTGTCAGGCCTGTACATGAGCGGACAGGTCAATGCTGGCGTTGATGTGTTTGAAGAGCGCGCCGAGTTCGTCGATGCGCACACGATCAAACTGGTCAAAAGCGGCAAGACGATCACAGCGGACAAGATCCTCATCGCCGTCGGCGGATCGCCGTGGCGACCATCGCCGGAAGAACTTCCGGGCGTAGAGCACACGATCACCTCAGATGGGGTCTTCCAACTGACCGAGCTTCCCAAGCATATGGTGATTGCTGGCGGCGGCTATATTGCTTGTGAGTTCGCGCATGTGTTTGCAGGTCTCGGGGTTGAGACTTGTCTCGTCTATCGCAGCGACACGGTGCTGCGCGGCTTCGACATGGACGTCCGCACCGAAGTGCATGAAGGCCTGAAAGAGGCCGGCGTGCGCGTAATTACCAACACTGTGTTCGAGTCGATCGAAAAAACCGACAATGCCGCAGCGCCATTACACCTGAGCCTGAGCAATGGCATGACGCTAGATGCTGATGTGATCATGATGGCGGTTGGCCGCCGTCCGCACATTGATGGCCTCGGGCTTGATGCAGCCGGCGTCGAGGTCGGCGATCGACATGAAATTGTGGTCGACAATTCCTCCAAGACCAATGTCGATAATATCTGGGCCGTCGGCGACGTCACGCGCCGCGCCGAGCTGACCCCGGTCGCCATTCGCGAAGGCCATGCCTTTGCCGACACAGAATTTGGCGGCACGCCGCGGCATTTTGATCATGATACCATCCCGACCGCAGTCTTCACGCAGCCGGAGGTCGGAACCGTCGGGTTGGCCGAGCATGAGGCTCGGCGGCGCTATGGTAAAGTCGACATTTACAAGACCAAGTTCCGGCCAATGCGAAACATGTTGAATGGCAAGTCCGAGCGCGTCTTCATCAAAGTCATCGTCCGTCAGGAAGACCAGGTTGTGGTTGGCGCGCATATCGTCTCGCCGGATGCTGGCGAGATGATCCAGATGCTTGGCATCGCGGTCAAAATGGGCGCCACCAAGCAGCAATTCGACGACACGTGCGCAGTGCATCCAACCATCGCTGAAGAGATCGTGACGCTGAAGTCCAAGTCGGACTAAAATATCGTCGAATCTCCTTTCACCCCGCCAAGAAAAGTGAAATGCTATCGGGGTCTGAAGGGGAGAGATGCAATGCGAAACGTCTGGATTGGATGGCTCAGCGCTTTGACGCTGGCTGCCTGTGCGCAGATTCCGGATTCGCTTGCGCCCGACATATGTAGCGCTGCCGCACCGATCGGGGAGTTCAACCCTCAGACAGATGTCTTTGTCGGGCACTTTGACAGCAAGCCGGACGTTGATGATTTGCATACGATCGCGGCGGTTGGGTCGCTCCTCAATCAGCCCGAATTTGCGTGCGTGCGGGCGATTGGCGTGGCCGGCGCCTATGGCACGCAAGGCGGTGATTTCATCGAGTCGCCGAAATTGATGCAGCTCGCTTTTGGCGAAGATTGGCTCGATGGTCACAATCAGCGTCCAGACACTGTGGCGCAACAGGCTGAGCTGTTCGTCGACACACTCACGGCAGGTGGGCACGTCTGGGTCATGATTGCAGGACAAGCTGATATCGCCGCCGACGCTCTGGTCGAGGCCAAGACCACTGCGCCTGACTTGCCCTATCGCACACACCTGCACCTGGTGCAGCACAGCGACTGGAATGAAAGCGTCACGGCGCCTGAAAAACTCGCATGGGTTCAATCGCAAACCGATTATCGCAAGATCGCGGACGGCAACGCCACCGGAAACGGGACACCCGGCTACACATCAAGTGATGGCACGCGCTGGTCCGACGTCCTCGCAGATCCCGCGATCGGGCCGATATGGCGGGAAGCCAAACGCCTCGCAGACCTTCACAACCCAACCGCGGCTTACGTCAATCCATCGGTCGTCGAGGGTGGCTTCGATTTTTCAGATACGTCCGAAATGGCGCATGTTTTCGCTCTCGATGCTTTGGCCAACGTAGAAATGTTCTTCGATTACGTATTGGCCTCGTCCAGAGCGGCGTGGCCAAATGGCGCCCGCGCGGCCATTGCGTTGACTTATGATGATGCGCTGCAAAGCCAGCTCGATCAAGCAGTCCCGCAACTTACGGCGTCCGGATTGAAAGGAACATTCTATCTGTCCATGGCGATGCAGGACTTTCAGGCGCAACGTCCAGAATGGGAAGCGGTTGCAGCGGCCGGACATGAGCTTGGCAATCATACGATTGTGCATCCGTGCCGCGCTTCGCTGCCCGGGCGGGACTGGGTCGCACCCAATCGCGACCTCGACACCTATTCCAAAGCCCAATTGCTGACAGAAATTGCAGATGCGAACGAAATTTTGTCGCGTATGGATGGAAAATCCAGCCGAAGCTTCGCGTTTACATGCGGCGACACCGAGGTCGGCGGCGAATCATTCATCCAGGACCTGCCGCCGCTCGTCTCTGGTGCGCGCAGTGTTCGGCCGGATGCTGGCCTTGATCGATATTATGTCGCTTCATTGGCGGTCGATCAGACCCCAGCATCTGAAATGATGGCTTATGTGGACGATCTGATCGCGACGAGAGCGCTCGGATCGATCACATTTCACGGCATTGATGGCGACCATCTCTGGGTTACCGCGGAAGATCATCAGGCTTTGCTGGATTATCTTGTCGCAAGAGAGGACGATATCTGGGTCGCACCGCTGCACGAGATTTTAGCGCATGTGGATGCCGCAAACTCGCGTTAATCTGCTGTTTTAAATAGAAAAACTTGTCCCGCAGCCGCAGCCTGCAGTGGCGTTCGGATTGTTGATCTTGAACGCCGCGCCGATCAATTCGGTCGAGAAGTCGATTTCCGAGCCCGCCATGAATTCAAGACTCATCTCATCGACCAGAACGTTGACGCCGTCACGACTGACCACAAGGTCATCATCATTCGCGGTATCATCGAGATCAAACTTATAGGAAAATCCAGAGCAGCCGCCGCCTTCGACGCTAACGCGAAGGTAGGACTTATCCGGTTGTTTCTCCAGAATCGCTTTAATGCGCTTCGCAGCCGACTCAGACAGGGTAATATCGCTCATGAGCAATAAGATAGTGACGCCGGACATTCCTGAAAAGAGGGCAGTGTTTGCAACCCGCTGGGAAGACTCGCGCGGGCGCTACATTGAAGAGCCGAATTCGGCCACCCGGACGCCGTTTCAGCGTGACCGCGACCGCATCATTCACGCCTCCGCTTTTCGTCGTTTGAAACAGAAAACCCAGGTTTTTGTGGCGCATGAAGGCGATCATTATCGCACCCGGCTGACCCATTCCCTCGAAGTGGCGCAAATCGCCCGCTCGGTGGCGCGGACTTTAGGGCTGGATGAAGACCTCGCTGAAGCGATGGCTTTGGCCCATGACCTCGGTCATCCGCCGTTCGGACATGCCGGAGAAGATCAGCTTGATGCCAGCATGTCAGATTATGAGGGCTTTGATCATAATGCCCAAACTTTGCGGGTCGTCACTCAGCTTGAAGACCGGTATCCGACATTTCCAGGGCTCAACCTGACCTGGGAAATGCTGGAAGGCCTGGTCAAACATAATGGCCCTCTGATCACCGCGGATAATTCGATCGCTGACCTACCCGCCGCCTTTCGTGACTTTGCCTGGCTCGAAGCGCTGGAGCTGGATCAATACGCCGGTCCCGAAGCCCAGGTCGCCGCGCTAGCGGACGATATTGCCTATAATAATCACGATATTGATGATGGCATCGGCGCTGGCCTGTTCACGATCAACGATCTCGAGGAGTTACCGCTGATTGGTGATATTTTTCGCGCCGTCAAATCAGACTATCCGGCGCTGGATGACCGAAAAGTCGTCTTCGAAGCGGTGCGCCGCCTGATCGGATACTGGATCACGGATCTGACCGAAGAAACGCGCCGACGGGTCGACAAATACAAGCCGCAGAGTGCCGAGGACGTCCGCGCCATGCCGGAGCCGCTGGTGGCTTTCTCAGACACGCTGGAGCGTGATCAGCGCGCGCTTCGCGCCTTCCTGTATGAGCGCATGTACAAGCATTACAAAGTCAATCGCATGCGCTCGCAGGGCAAGCGGATACTAAGCGAGCTATTTGAACTGTTCATGGCCGAACCTGAAACCTTGCCCGACGTTTGGCGGCGTGATGCGGAACAGGCCACCGCGGTCCGACGAGCGCGTCTGGTTTGTGATTATTTGGCCGGGATGACAGATAATTATGCCATTGAGCTGCATCGCCGCTTATTCAGCATGGAAAGCATGCTGTAATCTATTGGTGTCGCAGCCTTAATTCGGCCCCTGAATTTAGGCATCGTTAACAAAACAGGCCTAGCTGTTAACCCAACTGATTAGATGGCAGGGGTAGCTATGAGCCGTGTAAAAGGCGAGCCCGATTATGATTTTGGGCCTTATGAAGATGAATATCGCGGATTTGAGATTCGCGATGATGAAACCGGCAGAGGACCGTTGATTCTGGTATTGGCGCTTGGCGTATTACTGATATTTACCGGCGTGGTCTGGAACACCTATCGCCAGGGCGTTCGCCCGAGCGAAGGCGGTTTGCCCGTGATCACGGCTGATGAGGCACCGTATAAACGCTCTCCAGAGGAGCGCGGCGGAGTTGAAGTCGCCGGTCAGGACAAGGCCTATTACGATTCCATGGACGGCCTGGGCGATCCGGCCATCCAGAAGGCGGCGGCGCGCAACCCGATTGATATCCGTCGCCGCGAGCAGGTTCTGGCCGGGGGACCATCTCAGGCCGATGCAGAAGACACGCCGACTGAGTTACCGCCAATTGTCTACGCAGAATCAGCTGAACCGGCGGACACACCCGAAAGCGAGCCGATTCAAATCGCCAATATGCAGCCTCTGCCAGAGCGCGTGGCGCCTGAGATCGTAGAGGTTGAAGACTCCGTCATACCGACGCTGCCTGCGACGTCGCGGTTTGCGGCGACAGGCACGTATCAGGTGCAATTGTCGGCGCTTCGCTCGCGAGATGCGGCGCAATCGGCGTGGGCGGGTTTCCAGCGGACCGCGCCAGACCTGTTCATGGGCGCAAATCTCGACATTCAACGCGCCGATCTCGGCGCCAAAGGTGTGTTTTTCCGCCTTCGCGTCGGATCTTTCCCGGATCGCGAAGCTGCGAAAGGGTTTTGCGCGGATGTCAAAGCCGCGGGTAAAGACTGCATGGTCGTCGCAAAGGCTACTGGATGAGCGTATCCGCCTGCATCACCAGCGTATCGGGTCCTGTCCTCCTGGATGAGGAGCGGGCCTTTTTGCGTGATGCGCAACCCTGGGGCGTGATTCTGATGGGCCGGTCCTGCCAGAGCAAATCACAGGTCAGTGCGCTTACAGCAGACATTAAGACTGCGCTCGGACGGGATGCTTTGATTTTCATTGATCAGGAAGGCGGCCGGGTAGCGCGACTAAAGGCCCCCGAATGGCCGAAATTTCCCGCCGCGGGCGTATATGGCGCGCTGTACAATTCAGCGCCGGAAAAGGCTGTAGAGGCCTGTTATCTTGGCCATTTACTAATGGGCGGAGAGCTTTCAGCGCTTGGTATTCATGCCGATTGCGCGCCATGCGGTGATTTACGCCAAACAGATACGCATGATGCTATTGGTGACCGCGCTTTTGGCGACACTGTCGAGGCCGTAACAGCGCTGACCGAAGCCGCGATCAAGGGGCTAGCGGATGCGGGCGTGGGGGGTGTGATTAAACACATGCCCGGGCAGGGCCGGGCGACGATGGACACCCATTATGATCTGCCGGCGGTCACGGCTGATATTGCAACCCTTTTGGAAGACATGTCTATTTTCAAGGCATTATCAGATCAGGTGCATATGGGAATGACATGTCACGTGGTGTTTGATGCATTTGATCCACACTTGCCAACAACTGTTTCTCCAACGGTTATTTCGGAGACCATTCGTAAGCGAATCGGCTTTGAAGGGCTGCTGATGACAGATGATTTGGGGATGGAGGCATTGGGCGGGTCGCTCAGCGACCGCGGCGCGAA
>JBCCDZ010000105.1:0-9488 GCA_039030525.1 Pseudomonadota bacterium
GCTCGAAGTTTCAGCGCGGTGCCTGGTAAGGTCCAGGGTTTGCGCATATTCGGGCTCGCGGCTTTGACTTCCATTTTCCAAAAAGCGGGAAATTTTTCGGCATAGCGCAGGCCGCGATCATCACTGATCAGGCCAACTTCCCAGCCGCGCGTTGCCATTTCTTCAGCAAAGGCCGCGGCGGGAAACATATGTCCGCCTGTGCCGCCAGCACCAATCACCACAAGGGGTTTATCGCTCATTCCAGGCCTTCACACTTGTCTGACCGCGCCGGGTCAGCGCGAGCGCTAATCCCAGGGTAAGCGCCGTCCCTATCATTGAAGATCCGCCAGACGAGATGAATGGTAGGGTCATCCCCTTGGGCGGAATCAGACTGACATTAACGGCGATGTTTATGGCAGCGTGAAGGCCGAAAAGCGCAAACAATCCGGTCGCTGCTGCACGCGGATAGGGATCATGTAATCGGGCGGCAGCGCGCAGGCCTTTCCAGACGATGAAACCAAATACGAAGATCAGTCCAATGGCGGCAATGTAGCCGAACTCTTCGCCCATCACGGCATAGACAAAATCAGTGTGCGCATCCGGCAGGGACGTTTTGATCGTTCCCTCACCCGGGCCAACCCCGAACAGGCCGCCGCGCCCAATCGCTTCCGAGGCCTTATCGATCTGATACGTGTCATACTCACTCGGATTGATGAAAGAGTTCACACGGAACCGCACATGCGGCAGCGTCACGTACAGCAAGCTAGACAGAGCCGCGCCTCCGCCAGCAAAAATCGCTGCCCAGCGCCACGGCAAGCCTGAGACAAAGAAAGTGACAATGAAAGCCGCCGCCAACAAAGCCGACTGACCGACATCCGGCTGCAATAATAGAAAGCCGAGCGTGACGCAGAAAAAGACAAGCGTGATCGCCGCCCAGGGTCCTTTTGGATACATTTGCCGTTGGGCCAGCAACCATCCGGTCAAGACAATCAAAGCCGGTTTCGCAAACTCTGAAGGTTGCAGCCCGAAACTGCCAAGCCGAATCCAGCGCCGCGCCCCTTTTGCCTCATAGCCAGAGACTAGAATGAAGGCCAACAGAGCGATGGATCCGATAAAAACCAGGGCCGCGAGACGGCGGGCCCAGACACGGTCGAGAAGACTAACCCCAACCATGACGATCACCGCAACGCCGACAAACATGGCGTGGCGTTTGACGAAATAGAAGCTGTCAGAATAGCCGAGACGCTCGGCAGCAGGCGGACCGGCAGCCAGCGACAGTAACAGTCCGGCGCCGAGCAATAGCACCGCCGACATCAGGATCGACCAATCCAGGCCGCGCTGCCACTCTATCAGACGCCCGGATCCAGTCCGCGGGCGGAGGGCAACTTCGACCATGACGCGCTCCTATACAGCTTCCTTCTGAGGTTCGACTTGCGCCGCGAGCCGCTGCACAATGCCCTTGAATGCATCACCACGTGCTTCGAA
Organism: Pseudomonadota bacterium; assembly: GCA_039030525.1. Taxonomy (GTDB): domain Bacteria; phylum Pseudomonadota; class Alphaproteobacteria; order Caulobacterales; family Hyphomonadaceae; genus Henriciella. Next base: position 1,465 of record JBCCDZ010000105.1, read on the forward strand.
ATCTTTAAACTGGTCAAAACTAGCACAGGCAGGCGACAGCAATACGATCGGATTGGTCTCGCCAGACGCCTTGGCGGCATCAAACGCGGCCTGCGTAGCCGCCTCCAGCGTACCGCAACTCACGGTTTTGGTTTTGCCTTTCAACGTCTTGGCAAAGTCCTTTTCGCTTTCGCCAATCAGATAGGCCTGATGCACGCGGTCGAACCATGGCTCAAGCGGCGCGATGCCCTCAGCCTTGGCCACACCACCAGCGATCCAATGGACTTTCGGCCACGTCTTCAGAGCCTGTTCCGCAGCCTGCGCATTGGTTGCTTTACTGTCATTGACGAAGCGGACGCCTTCAACCTCGCCGACCTGTTCCATGCGATGTTCCAGGCCTGGGAAGCTGCGAATGCCAGCCATGATCCGGCCTGGCGCAACGCCAAGCGCCTGACACGCCGCATAGGCCGCCGCAGCGTTCTGGAAATTATGCCGTCCGGGCAAGGCCTGGGCATCTGCAAGATCGCCAACACGAATGGCTTGACCGCCGGTGCTGTCATAGAGATGCCCATCGACGGCGCTGACACCACGTGCCAGACCGAATTCGGAACTGATTTGCACAACCCGGCCTTCGCCCGGGCGCAAGCGACTCATCGCCAAGGCTTGCGAATGCGGATCGTCAATACCAATCACAGCAACGTCGCGCGGGCGCTGATTAGCGAAGATACGCTTCTTGGCATCGACATAACCGTCCATGCCGCCATGTCGGTCGAGATGGTCCGGTGAAATGTTCAGGAACACAGACACGTCGCAATGCAGGCTCTCAACCAGATCGAGCTGATAGGATGACAATTCCAGTACATAGATGGCATTGCCATTCATCGGCGCCATGTCGAGCACACCCGTGCCAATATTGCCGCCAATGCGAACATCGCGGCCGGCCTCGCGCAGGATATGGCCAATCAAAGCGGTTGTGGTCGACTTGCCATTCGTGCCGGTAATCCCGACCACTTTCGGTCGACCTTTTTCGGGCAAAGCCTGCACCGCTCGAGCAAACAATTCCATGTCGCCAACGACCGGAACATTCATCATCTCAGCCATGCGGACCAGACGATGCGGCTGCGGAAATTTGTAAGGAATGCCTGGCGACAGAACCAGGGCGGCAAATTTCTGCCAGTCGCGCTTGTTGATGTCGCTGACATTGATGCCTTCGGCTTCCGCCTTGGCGCGCGCAGGCTCCCCATCATCCCAGGCATGGACGCGCGCACCGCCTGCAGCCAAGGCTTTCGCAGCGGATAATCCGGTGCGGCCCAGGCCATAAACGGCGACATCGCGCCCTGCATATTCGGTGACGGGGATCATGGAACGGGCGCTACCTCAGCTTCAGTGTGGCGAGGCCCGCAAGGGCGAAGAAAAGCGACAGGATCCAGAACCGCACAACCACCCGCGTTTCTGGCCAGTTCTGTTTCTGGAAATGGTGATGCAGAGGCGCCATCAGGAAGATACGCTTGCCCTCTCCGGTCAGCTTGCGTGTGATCTTGAACCAGCTGACTTGTAAGACAACCGACAACACTTCGAGAACAAACAGACCGCCAATCACGGCGAGCGCAAATTCGTGCTTAATCGCTACGGCGACGACGCCGATCAGACCGCCAAGACCAAGCGAGCCGGTATCGCCCATGAACACTTTTGCGGGATAGGCATTATACCAAAGAAAGCCCATGCCAGCGCCCATCATGGCGCCCATCAGCACCGCCATCTCACCGGCTCCGGGTGTGAATTGAATACCGAGATAGCCAGCGAACACGAAGTTACCGGTGAGGTAGGCGATTAGCGCAAAAGCGGCGCCGGTAAACATGATCGGCACAATCGCCAGTCCGTCCAAGCCGTCCGTAAAATTCACGGCGTTCGCGAACCCAACAATGACGATACAGGCAAAGACAACGAACAAGCCGCCCAGCGGGAAGAAATAGTCATTCACAAACGGAATCGCGACGCCGCCAGAGAAGGACGCTTCATTGCGTTCGACCGACGTATCAGGCGCAAAGCCAGCAATCCATTCGGCCAGCGGGTTAAGCGCGCCCCAGTCGGCATGACCAAGCGGCGTATGGGCGCCATGCAGCCCCATGATGAAGGCGCCTGCAGCGGCCGCGACCAGGAATTCGGTGCCCAATCGCAAGCGCGCCGAGACACCATCGGTGCTTTGTTTGGTGACTTTGGCATAATCATCGAGAAAGCCGAGAAACGCATAAGACAACGAGACAGCCAGCACGACCCAGATATATGGATTGCTCAAATCTGCGAACAGGATGGTGCCGAGCAGCAGACCAATCCAGATCAGGAAGCCGCCCATTGTCGGCGTACCCTGCTTGGCCATTTGCGCTTCCAATGACAGATCGCGAATCGGCTGCCCTTTGCCCTGGCGCGCGCGCAGCATGTCGATCAACCAGCCACCGATAATCACTGTGACCAGAAATGCGGTCACAAGGGCCAGTCCCGTACGGAACGTCAGATAGTTGAGTAGTCTCAGCGGCCCTTCATCAGTGGCCAGCAGTTCAAATAACATCACAACCCCCTGCGGTACATTCTGCACCGCGGTCCATCACCACTTCGTCTGCCGCAACGCTCTGTTGTCGATGCTGGTCTGCGAATAGTCCTATTCCGGAGGTATTCGTGTGGATTAACAAGGGCGCAAAGGCGGAATTCAACCTTTCTTTTCGGTTAGGAATCTCAGCCAGAGACACCGCGCAAATCACGGACTCTTTTCGTTCTCCAAAAGCATCCACAGGTTGGAAATATGCGCCGCGCGCGGCAGCGTCGCGACAAGCCTTTGTCAGCAAACAAACTTCTCCTGAAGGGCGAACTTTTTCGCGCTGTTTCGCGTTGGACTTGAAGCACGGGAGAGCACTGCATGCACTGAATTCTGTGGATGAATTCGCATCTCTCCGCGCAGGCAAAAATGTCACAGTTTTGAGGACCGGGAAACTATTCATCAGCGCCTCCCCCTAGGGCAGTGCGCGCCGCCTCTTGATCGCTAAATGGGATCACTGAGTCGCCGATAATCTGACCGGTTTCAGGCCCCTTGCCAGCAATTAAAAGCGTGTCGCCTTTTTGCAGGTCTGCAATCGCTTGCGCGATCGCTGATCCGCGGTCGCCAATCTCGATGCCCGTAGGGACGCCGGCCAGCACATCTTGCCGAATGGTTGCCGGGTCTTCACTGCGAGGATTATCATCTGTGACGATCACTTTGTCGGCATGTTTGGCGGCCACCTCACCCATCAGAGGACGCTTGCCACGATCGCGATCGCCGCCGCATCCAAACACCACAACCAGGCTGCCTGCAGTGTGCGGCCGCGCGGCGCGGATCAGAACATCGAGGCCGGCAGGCGTGTGCGCATAATCAACAAAGACCCCCGCGCCTTGGTCTGTTTCGCCCACATATTCGAGGCGGCCTTTGACCGGCTTCAATTGCGACATGCCGGTCGCAACGGCCTGAAGCCCTAGCCCGCCTGCCAAGGCCAGGCCGGCTGCGGTCATCGCATTAAGCGCCTGAAACTCACCAATCAATGGCAAGTCAATGGCCGCCTTCTCACCGCGCCAGTCCAGAAACAACCTTTGCCCAGTCGCTTTCGGCATCAATTCTTCAATCTTCAGATCCGCGCCGCGCCAGCCGACCGAGACCGTCTTGAGACCTGCCTCCTGAGCCGCCGATTCAAAGAACAGGCGCTGGTCGCTGTCGGCATTCACAATTGCCGGACAGCCTTTCCGCGCCAGCTCACTGAACAAACGCAGCTTCGCAGCGCGGTACTCGTCCATGGTGTTGTGATAGTCGAGATGGTCTTGCGTCAGATTAGTAAACGCCACAGCAGACAGACGAACGGCGTCCAGGCGATATTGCGCCAAGCCGTGCGAAGACGCCTCCATCGCCGCATGCGTGACACCGTCATCTGCCAGGCTTTGCAGGGTCGCGTGAATGGCCACCGGGTCCGGTGTCGTGTGCCCGAGATCGATATGGCCTTTCGGACCGATCGCTCCGAGTGTGCCCATACTGGCGGCGCCGAGGCCGGCGCTACTCCAGATCTGGCGCAAAAAGTCGACCGTCGAGCTTTTGCCGTTGGTACCGGTAATCGCGACAATCATCTGTGGTTGATTGGGATAGAATTGTGCCGAAGCCTGCGCCAGAGCCAAGCGCGCATTTGCAACCTCAATCCGGGCCGCATTTGCGAGGTCAGGCAAGTTTTCGCCAAGCACCGCGATCGCGCCGGCTTCTATCGCATTGCTGATAAATTTCCGGCCATCCGTGACTACGCCTTGCATCGCGGCGAAGACAAAGCCCGGCCGCACCTTGCGGCTGTCGGCCGTTATGCCGGTCACAGCCGTATCAGCGCCCTGGCCAGAATAGTCCGGAAACAGGTCCTTCAAAATCATAGTGTTGTGCCTCTCCTATCTGCGACGGAGCGGACACGCGGCGAGGACGGGACAGGATCATCAAATCTCGGCTCAACACCCAGAATGGGTGCGATCCGTTCAATCACCCGCCCGGCTGTTGGCGCTGCATTCCAGGCAGCGGTCCGGCCGCGGCCGTCTCCAGCCTTTGGAGAGTCCAGCACGATCAATACGACATATTCTGGGCTATCTGCGGGGAATATGGCGGCGAAGCTGCAAATATTCTCGGTTTCCGAATAGCCGCCGGGGATTGGCTTCTCAGCTGTGCCGGTTTTGCCTGCAACGCGATAACCCCCAACTTCGGCGCGCGTGCCGGTGCCATCGACCACGGCTTCGCGCAGCATGCGGGTGACCAGATTGGCGGTCGGCGCGGCCATAACGCGTTTCGGATTGCGTTTGCGCTCTGGCGCCAGAAGCAAGGTCGGCGCAATGGTCTCGCCTGCATTGGCCAGCGACGCGTAAGCGCTGGCAAAGGCGATCGGCGACACAGCAATGCCGTGGCCGTAACTTGCGGTTGCGCTGTACAACTCATCAAACTGCTCCGGCACCAAGGGCCGGGCGCTGCCCGCCAACTCGACCGGAGACCGAGAGAACAGACCGAGCGCGCCAAAGAATTCCTGCTGCCGACGCGAGCCCATTTGCCAGGCAATTTTGACGGTGCCGATATTCGAACTGTCAGCAATAATCTCGCGCGGGGTCGGGCGGCCGCTGATTGGGTGATCATCATGAATTTGACGGCCACGAATGCGCAGCGGCTCACGCACATCAAAGCGATCGCTCGGCTTGATCGCGCCCGCATCCAGGGCACCGGCAACCGTCAAAGGCTTGAACACGGAGCCAAGCTCATAAATCGCACCGCTCGCGCGATCGAGCAGGGCCGGATCTTCGCGCTTCAGCGCCGTCGCCTTATGCGGATCAAGCGGCGGCCAACTGGCCATGCCAAGGACTTCACCAGATTGCGCCGCCAGAACGATGCCAGCCCCGGCCTCGGCTTCATATTCGCCAATTGCGGCTGAAAGCTCGGCTTCAAGGCTGAACTGGACATTTGCATCAATGGTCAGGTGAAGCGGCGCTTCATCATCCGTCAGACGATCATCCATGGCATATTCAATCCCGCCCAGGCCCTGACCGTCGGCGCCGGCATAGCCAAGGATATGACCTGCCAATGTGCCGCGCGGATAAGCCCGCCGGGATTCTTCGCGAAACCCAATGCCTTCGAGTCCGAGTTCAAATACCGCCTGACGCTGGCGCGGTGTGATGCCGCGTTCGATCCAGGCAAAGGCGCGCTCATTGTTCGACAGGCGAGCGGTGATAATAGCCGCGTCGAGGCCAGGTAAAACAAGCGCCAGTTCCTCAGCTATCAAAGCAGGATCACCAATCGCTCGCGGATCTGCGAACACCGAATAGGCGGTTACACTGGTGGCCAGCAAATCGCCGTTGCGGTCGACAATGTCGGCGCGGCGCGGCGCCGGCTCAAGACTGCTGACGCGCGTCATGACCGGATCAGACCCACTCAATGCAACGCTCAAACCCTTGACGCCGATGGCGCCGAACAAAACCAATAGGCAGATGGAAACAATGCGCGTACGCATGCCGCTACCACCCAAACCAATCTCGGATCCAGATTCAATTCGCATGCGGCGCCTCCCGATCTGTACGGGCATCAGACTCCGGCAATTGCATAGGCGGCCCAACGCGGCCATCCAGATCGACCGTGCGGACAAATTGTTCGGCTCGCGCGGGCACCATGCCGAGCTCGTGGCGCGCGAATTCTTCAATCCACTCCTGACGCGAGCGATGCGCAAACTCGGCCAACAAGTCGGCCTGTTCGGCTTGCGCGAGTTCGATTTTCTGCTCAATTGTCTCGATTTCAGCCACGGTTTCCTGAGCGCCATATTTGGCGCGGTAGAGGCTAAAGATCAGCAAGGCGACGACCGCCAATCCAAAGAAAAAAGCTCGTTTGCTCATATTGCTGCCTCCAACGCTTCTAGCGGTGGCAGACGCAAGCCCGTTTCGACCGGATTCGTCCAAGCGGGCGCGACGGTCCGCGTCACCACACGCAAACGTGCAGATCTTGCCCTTGGATTGGTTGCGATTTCCTCTTCACCCGGCTCAATCGCTTTGCGATGCGTGAGGTCGAAACTCGGCGCCGGACCTTTGTCGACTTCAGGCATATAACGCGAGCCGCCACTCACGGCGCCAGACCGCGTGCGCATGAATTGCTTGACGAGACGATCTTCGAGCGAGTGGAATGTCACCACGACCAATCGCCCTCCTGTCCGCAATAAGCGTTCAGCGGCGGCGAGACCGCGGGCCAGCTCGCCAAGCTCATCGTTCACATACATGCGAATAGCTTGAAAGGTCAGCGTCGCTGGATGGGTTTTCTTACCGCGTCGTCCGCCGACCGCGCGCTCGATGCAATCGGCGAGCTCTGACGTGGTCTCGAACGTTTTGTCCTGCCGTTGCTTAACGATAAAACTTGCAATCCGTTTGGCCTGACGTTCTTCACCGAGTTGGCGAATGACCGCCGTCAAATCCTGTGCGGCGAGGTGGTTCACGACGTCTTTGGCGCTCGGCCCCGTTTGGCCCATGCGCATATCCAGCGGTCCATTGCGCATGAAAGAGAAACCGCGTTCGCCTTGATCGATCTGAAAAGAAGACACGCCAATGTCCAGCATCACGCCATCAACCGCGGCGACGCCATGGTTTTGCAAGAGCGTATCCATATCGCCAAAGCGGCCCAGAAGCGGCACCAATCTGGGTTCGGTTTCCGCCATCGCTTCAGCGCGCGTAATCGCATCGAAATCACGATCAATCCCATACAGCGCGCAATCAGCAGCCTGCAGCACGCGCAGCGCATAGCCGCCCCCGCCAAATGTGCCGTCTACAATGGAGTCGCCCGCCTGCGGCGCTAACGCCGTCAACACCTCAGACAACAAGACAGGAGCGTGACCCATTTAGTCGCCCTCCCCGACCACACCGCGAATGCCAGTCTGGACAAAGGCCGCATTGAACGACCCTTCAAAGTCGGACTGAACATCGTCCAACTTGGCTTCCATTTCTGCGTCATACGCCGCGTACTGCGCCGGCTCCCAAAGATAAAACCGGTCCATAGCGCCAACAAAGACCAGATCCTTGGCGATTCCAGCCATGGCGAGATGCTTGGCGGGAATCTTGATCCGGCCCGTATCATCGAGTTTCAGCTCAACCGCTTTTGAAACCGTGCGGTTCAGAAACACCTTGCGCGCCGTTGTATTTGGACTCATGCGCAGAAGTGTGGCCTGGTTTTGCTGCATCAACGCATCGCCGCCGCCTTCCAGACAGGGTGAACCATCCAAAGCCGGGTACAGGAAAACCCGCGCGCCGCCGGTCAAAGCATGACGAAACGATGCCGGCACAGAAACCCGGCCTTTACTGTCTAGCGATGTCTCAAACGTCGAGACAAACACGCCCTACTCCCATCCTATGCCCCAGCCGGATCTTCATGGATCCAGCATGCTGTTTTATGGGATAACATGGGACTGCTTGGATTCAAATGGGCTGGGTGGTGATTCCCCCCTGTCCACAAGGTCGCATTGACGAAACCAATACGGAACAAA
>JBCCDZ010000106.1:0-9475 GCA_039030525.1 Pseudomonadota bacterium
ACCGTGCCCTCGCAAGTCAGCGACCAGAGCCTGATCGATCTAAGCAGATTGAGCTTTAGACTCACCACAGCACAGTGCGCTATGCCCAATAGTCGAGCGGATCCAGTATCAAGTTTGCCAAAACCACACACACCCAAATTTTTCTGCGCGAAAACCGGCGCTATGCCATTGCAAAATTTACGAAATTGAGTCAAACGCACAGTATAGAATTCAGAAGAATTCGATTGGGGACCTGATATGTATCGATTTTTTGGTGCAATACTTCTCGTTGTCGCGCTCGCTGGCTTTGCATACGCAGCACCAGAAAATGCGACAACATCTTCCACTGCGACGGCCGCGGTGACGGATAGTTTAGGATATTCGACTGCGACCTATTCGAGCTATCACAAAAAGCATAAGTACTCTTATAGCCACAAATATTGCGGCCATGGAAATCACCATAACCGTCATAAAGTCGTCTATAAGACGTGCAAAAAGTGGAAAAGCGGCAAATGGTGGTGGGGCTGGCGTCATGGCAAAAAAGTCAAATACGTTTGCAAGCCTCACAAGCCGACGAGTCCCTAACGGCGCTAATCGAATCACGCATTTCTTCTAAAATTGGAACTGTCACGTGCTGTGGAAAATTGCGCGCGCGCGGGTACGAATGTGTTCCGCACGGACGAGCGCGCCAAAATAATTTCACCAACAATTTCAAACCTCAAACCTTAATGACACAAATTTAAGGCCCGCTCGCAGGTGTTGCGAGTATCGTCTTAGGAGGTTGTTAAGGCCCTGCACCGATTTTCAGTAGAGTTAATTTTTGGGCCGACTTTGTTAATGGGATTGGGCAAATGAGCAGGAAATCGGTGCGCTGGGGCGCAGACATTGGCTATCAATCAGCAATCAAGACATTCAAAGGCAATGAGCCGCTGCGCAAGCATGGCCTGAAAGGCAAACTTGCCGAAGGTGACCTTGGCTTCAGTCGCGGACGCACACGCAAGATTGCGATGGCCGATGCAGAAGATGCCGTGCCAGCTTCAGAAGCAATTACAGAAGACCAGTGGAGTGAGCGCGAGCAAGAAATTGCTGAACGCGCGGGCGGCGTTCGCCGCGGCTTGGAAACCTGGATGAGCGGCACGATGGCGAGCGTCCGGAATTTCATCCAGGACTGCACCCCGGCGGATATCCATCCGGAACATTTGCGCGAAGTGATCAAAGCCGAAGAGAATGAATTTCGCCATTATGAAGTCGATGACGCCGAATCGGCGCGTGATCATCATGATGCGACCGTGGTCGAGCTGCAGCATTTCAAACAGCAACATGGCGACCGAATCGGCAAGCGCACGCCTGACATCAAGAAAAATGTCGAGCAGACGCTGGCCATCCTCTTGTTGATCATGATTGTTGAAGGCTGTTTCAACGCACTTTTGTTCAAAGACGCGCAATCCTCCGGCCTGATGGGCGGGATGATGGTGGCGTTTGGCATTAGCGCCGTGAACGTCATGACCGGCGTGCTCGCGGGCTTTTTCGGCTTGCGTTATCTCAACCATCCGGAGCGTGGCTTTCAGATTGCTGGCGGCGTGATCGCCGGACTGTTGATATTGTTCGGCATCATGCTGAACTTCTTCATCGCGCATTTCCGTGATGCGGTCGAAGTGGCCTTGCATGCGGCGCAGGATACCGGATCGTTGGCCGGTTTCTCGATGTTTGATATTGCGCCCGGCACAGTCATCGCTGGCATGTTCCCGAACATATTCGCCTTGAACTCATTGGTCGCGATTGCCTTGCTTCTGATCGGCCTCACCATATTCGGTATTGCTGTCTATGAAGGCTATGATCGCATCTCGGACCGCTACCCGGGCTATGGCCGTGTGTGGCGTAAAGAGCGCCTGGCATATGAACAGCGTCAGGCTGTCCGCAATGGCGTCCGCGACGACTTGTCCGACTATTTCACGCGCTGTCGCTTCTGGTTCGAGACACAGCACAAGCGCCACACAGCGGCAAAGCGCGAGATTGAGAAATCACTGAACGATCTGGAAGCTCATCGCGACCGTGCGGTCGGCATCGCAGCCAAAGCGGGAGATCAGGAGCGGTCTTTGAAAATCGCTTATCGCCAGGCGCATCGGCGCGCGCGCAACAAATTCCGCGACAAGCTCGGCGAACAGGCCGCCATTCCAGCTTATTTCGATGAGATTGTTACGCCTAATCTGCCAGGCTTCGACCTGACCAAGGAGCGCGAACAAGCGAATGAAGCGATCAAGCGAATTGAGCAAAACCTGACCGCGCTGAATCTCACGCGGGAATGGCTCGAGACTCATATTCAGAGTGTCAAGAAAGGACTCTCATCCATCCAAAAACAGGTAACGAAGGAAGTCGCAAAAGCGCGCGAAGCGCGATTGGCGCGCGAGCAGCAGAGCGATGCCCGGTCGGCCTGAAAGGAAGACGAATCGGAGGTAAACGATGCCCCGTCCTAGAGAAAAGGGCCCATGGTTCTGGCGCAGTGCCATTGGTGTGATGATGCTCAGCGTGATTGGACTGTTTTCGGTCGCGGCGTTTAACGCCGCGCCTGCGCTCGATCCGGAAAATGAGTGTCGCATGGATCGCAATGATCCGGCGCACACAATCTTGTTGATCGATCAGTCTGATCCGTTCTCGGAAAACGACCTGGCTTGGGTCGATGAGCTGATTGATGCCGAAGCCCGGGCTTTGCCGCGATTTGGGCGGCTGACGGTTATTTTGCCGAATAGCGCCCAGCCATTTGACCCAAGAACGCTCTATGCGCAGTGCTCGCCAGGCAGTGTCGATGATGCCAATCCAATCCTGCAAAACCCACGCATGATTGATGACACCTGGCGCGAGCAATTCTACAAGCCATTGTCTGCAACTGTCGGCGACACGTTGAAAACGACCAGTCAACCCAGCTCACCTCTGTTTGAGGCGCTTTATTCAGTTGGGGATCGGGCGGACTTTCAGTCCAATCGCAAGAATCGTCGCTTGGTCATCGTCTCTGACTTGATGCAACATTCGGACGGCTTTTCATTCTATCGCTATGGCGCCGACCTGGCGGCATATGGTGAGACCTCGATTTCCAGTCAGCTGCCCAGCTTTGGAGGTGTCGACGTGGTCGCCCGGATCGTCCCGCGGCAGGAATATGACTTGCCGATCAGCGAGCTGAAAGCCTTCTGGCGAAGCTATTTTGACAAGACCGGCGCGACCTTCGGCTCGACCAATTAAAATCGGCTAATCGCGCTGACGGGGGCGTCGAGCAGGAACAGGTCGCCGAAACGCTGGACCTGGCCGGTGATCGCCACCGGATCAGCGACGTATGGCAGCAAGTCCTTATTGTGACCGAAACCTCCAGAGGTCATCACCATAAGGGCTTTTTGGTCCTGGCGGTCTTTGACATAGAAGGCCGGTGGGATGCCGCCTCGAATACACAGACTGGCACAGGCTTTATGGACTTTGCCTTCAGACGGGCGCATCGCGCCGAACCAGCATTTGCTGTCCAGAATTTCGCCATTGAAGGTCGCTTCGAAGAGGGGTTCCGGCGTCGGAAAGGCGAGGTCGCTAATGTCTCCGCCAGCGTCTTCACCAGTATCTTCACGGATCCAGTCGAGGCCATCAATCACGGCAATCATCGCATGCTGTCCGCGTTGAATGAGCGAGCCTTTGACCACGACGGGCTTGCCCGCCAGCGCGCCGATTTTTGCGCGGACCCCGCATTTGCCTTGGCACCCGAGCAGGGCGGTGCGCGGCGTGCCATCCAGGTCGAGGGTGCGCAACATGCCATAAGGCTCCGCGGTGGCGATGCCGCGCCAGTCTTTGACCTCGTCCATATTCCAGGTGCCAGGGCCGACAGGCCGCTGCTGGGCTGCAACGCCGCCGGCAATCGCTGCGGTGCCTGCTAACAGACCGAGACCAGCGCCAAAAAAGAAGCGGCGGTCGACCGTCGGGGTTTCGGCCCAGCCAATGAAAAAATCATCCTTGCTCATGATGTGGCTCCAATCTGGCTCGGCGTTTGCGGCGTCCCGGGGGCGTTTGGTTCTGGATTCACAAAGACCATGCCATCGACAATCCGGGTCGCATAAGTTGCGATTTTCTCAGTGAAAGGCGGCGGCGACTGACCGTCTTCCATTCGGTATTGGAAGCCATGCCAGGGGCAAGTGATACAGCCATCGACAATCTTGCCTTCGCCGAGCGGCCCGCCCTGGTGACGACAGACATTCGACACGGCGGAGACTTTGTCGCCATCGCGGAACACGGCAATCGCTTCGCCGGTGCTGGGACGGACAATCTTGGCGCGAGAATCTTCCATGTCTGCGACCGCGGCGACTTTCAACCAACCATCGGGGTCGACCTTATCTGAGCCGCGTAAGCTCGCCAGGCCAGTGCCTATATGGAGCGCGACGACGATCGTCGCGCCGGCCGCAAGCAAGACAACATAGGCCGGGCTTTTCTCAAATTGGATGGCGCCGAGCGCGACATGCGCGATCAGTAACGCATAGGCGACGTAGACGCCCATATGCAGCGCTTTCCAGGTGCCAGGACCGAGATTGGCATTCCAGAAATCATGGCTCGTCGCGGCCATCAGGAACATGATCAGGAGGGCGCCAAAGCCGAGCACTTCAAACGGGAACCCAGCCAGGCTGTCATAGCGGGGATTGGATATGAACAATGAGACCAGCGGATTGGTCTCTGAGAAGCCATGATACCAGAGCATGACTAAAGCCGCATGGATGAGCGCGATGAGGAAGGTCGTGACACCCAGATGCCGACGATTGTAGAGGAACGGCTTAAACCGATCTGTCATCCGCGCGAGCGGCCCGATACAGAGGATGAAGGTTAGAAGCAGAAAGGCCAGCGTGCCCGTCGCCCGCAACAGGGCCTGGATGGGCGCAAAGCTGTCGCCTTCGGGTTGGGTCATATAGCTGACCGCGATGAAGCCCACCAAATAGAGCACCACACCGCTAAGCATCCAGGTGTCGAAGCGCTTTTTAAAGGGCGTCCACTGTACGGCTTTGTAATCGTGAGACATTAGCGTGCCTCCTCGATGAGTGCGTCGGGCAAGGCGTCATTCACTGGCGCGGCGGGGCGGTTCAGGACCGCCAGGACAATTGTCGCGAACATGACCGGGCCGAGAACAAGCCAGAGCAAGAGGTGAGACTTTCGGTGTGCGCGCTTCATGAAACCGGCGGCGCCTTTTGCGCGAAGAGTTTTATCAGCATGAGGGGCCAAAGCCCAATGACACCAGGCAAGATGAGGAGACGCACGCGGAAAGGCAGGCCTTTGCCCTTAGCGGCAGGATCGATGCGACCCGCGCCGCCAAACATGTAAATCAGCCCGATAAGAAAGCCGGCGGCGAAATAGATGCCAATTGCCAGGACCATCGTTTCGGCAGCGGCCTCGCTCATCGTCCAACCCCAGCATAAGCGACACCGGACAAGTCCGCCATTTCGCGGCTGAACGTGGTCAGGTCGTCCGGGTTGAACTCGCGAAGGCTGTGATGGCCACAGGCGCGGGCCATGACTTTCATCAAATCGGTCGACGCTTCGAAGAAATTCTTCAAGCGGTGCGCCGACTTTTCAATGACCAGGCGGGACACCAGATGCGGCTTTTGCGTTGCGATTCCGACCGGGCAATTATTGGTGTGACAGGCGCGCATGGCGATACAGCCAATGGCTTGCATGGCCGCGTTCGAGACGGCGATAGCGTCGGCGCCCATGGCCATGGCTTTGACGAAATCGCCAGGCTTGCGCAGGCCGCCTGTAATGATCAGCGAAACATCGCTACGTCCCGACGTGTCGAGATGCTTGCGGGCACGGGCCAAAGCCGGAATGGTTGGCACAGAGATATTATCGCGGAAGATGATCGGGGCTGCGCCCGTGCCGCCGCCGCGACCATCTAGGATGATATAATCGACCCCGACCAGCAGGGCGGCATCAATATCTTTCTCAATATGCTGGGCAGAAAGTTTATAGCCGATCGGGATGCCGCCGGTCCGGTCGCGGACTTCATCGGCAAAGTCTTTGACCTGGAGACAGTCGGTCCAGTCCGGGAAGCGCGGCGGGGAGATCGCGGCTTCGCCTTCTTTCAAGCCGCGGACTTCGGCGATCTTGCCTTTGACTTTATTGCCAGGCAGATGGCCACCTGTGCCGGTCTTCGCACCCTGACCGCCTTTGAAGTGGAACGCCTGGACCTTGTCGAGCTTGTCCCAGGAAAAGCCGAACCGGCCAGACGCAAGTTCATAGAAATAGCGCGAGCAGGCTTCTTGTTCTTCCGGCAACATGCCGCCCTCGCCAGAACAAATGCCTGTCCCAGCCAATTCGGCGCCGCGGGCGAGTGAGACTTTGGCCGGTTCAGACAGCGCTCCAAAACTCATGTCCGACACAAAGAGCGGGATATCGAGCTGCAATGGCTTTTGCGCATTCGGGCCAATCACGGTTTTGGTGTCGATCGGTTCGTCATCCAGCAGCGGCATCTTGTGCAACTGCGCGGTGATCATTTGAATATCATCCCATTTCGGCAAGTCGTCGCGCGGTACGCCCATGGAATCCGTAATGCCATGATGGCCGACCTTGCTGAGGCCATCGCGGGCATATTGCTGAATGAGGCTATTGGTCGGTTCGGGGTGGGGCGCATGGCTCGGGTCTTGATACAGGCCGAGATAGTCGTCGCGCTGATAGGGCTGTGGGTTGGCGTGCCCCCAGGCCTTGATTTCATCGGCATCGACCAGAACTTGGCCATCCTCAATCCAGGCCTGGAATTTCGGCAAGGCTTCGGAATTCTCATACTCAGAGACGCCGCTATCGAGCCGATAATCCCAGTTGTGGACGCCGCAAATCAGATTGTCATTGCCGTCAACATGGCCGTCCGACATCAAGGCGCCGCGGTGCAGACAACGGCCATAAAAGACTGAGACCGTGTCATCAAACCGGACGACGACCAGGTCGACTTCGCCAATAATGGCATATTCGGGCTGACGGTCCGCAAGGTCGTCCCATTTGGCGATGGCGGTCTTATTCATGTGAGTCTTCCCCTCTCAAACTTTGTTGGCCCTCTATCGAGTGAAAGCCTGACGCGCCAATCACAACCACCCAAAAAATTGTGATCGACGTTTTATATGCCTAACATAGATAATTCCGATAAGTCGGCCAAAAGCAAGCGAGGGGAACATAAATGTCTGAGAACACAACCACTTTGATTTGGCACAAGGTTGCTGAACCCGGTGAAGTTGCAGAAGGTCGCGTGAAATCGGCGTCGGCGGGCAGCCAATCGGTCGCGCTGGTTCACTTTAAAGGTCAGTATGCCGCGATGGACAATAAGTGCCCCCACCAAGGCGGGCCTTTGGGCGAAGGGTCGATTGAAGAAGGCATTAATGACGAATGCTGGCTGCGCTGTCCGTGGCATGGCTGGGACTTTGATCCGCTGACAGGCAAACCGCCTGGCGGTCATGAGGATACCGGCCAGGAAATGTTCGACGTCGATATCCGTGACGATGGCGTCTATGTCGGTGTACCGGCATTGCCGCCGCGCGAACGGACGATCGCGGATGTCATGGCGGAAACCATGACCAATTGGGGCGTGACCAGCGTGTTCGGCATGGTGGGGCATTCCAATCTCGGTCTGGCCGATGCGTTGCGAGTACAAGAGGCAGAGGGCAATCTGTCTTATTATGGCATTCGCCATGAAGGTGCGGCGGCGTTCGCGATTTCTGGATATGGCAAGCTGACCGGCCACCCGGCGGCGGCGCTGACCATTGCTGGGCCTGGGGCGACCAACCTGCTGACTGGCCTCTGGGACGCGAAAGTCGATGGCGCACCAGCGCTAGCCCTGACCGGACAGGTTCAAGACCAGGTCGTCGGCGTTCACGCGTTCCAGGATATTGACCTGGAAGCAGCATTCGAGGCCGTCGCGGAATTCTCAGAAACTGTGCACCTGACATCAGACCATGCGTTGCTGATGAGCCAGGCGATCAAAACCTCAATCTTGCAACGCGGCGTCGGACACCTGGTCTTCCCGGACAATGTGCAGCCGAAGCCCGCTGCGGAAGGGGCGAAAGCCTATGGACCCGAAGGCCGGATGGCCGACCTCGCGGTGGCGCCGCCGGCGTCCGCGGTCGACCAGGCCATGGCGCTGCTCAAAACGGCCAAGCGGCCAATGATTATTGTCGGCTATGGTGCGCTGACCGGCATGAAGGACGTGACTGCGCTGGCTGAACAGCTGGGGGCTCCGATTGCCACCACGTTCAAAGCCAAAGGCCAGATCGGCGACGATCATCCGTTGGCGGCTGGCGTCATGGGGCGGTCGGGGACACCGATTGCCAGCTGGTTCATGAATGAGGCGGATCTGCTGCTCGTCTTCGGCTCCAGCTTCTCTGACCATACCGGCATTTATGAGGGCGCACCGACCATTCAGGTCGATACGGATCCAATGCGTTTGGCCAAACGTCATCCGGTGACCGTGCCGGTTATGGGCGATGTCGGTGTGACCGCTGAAGTGTTCCGCAAAGCCCTGACGGCCAGCGGCGCAGCGTCCATGGATGCGCGCAGCGAAGTGGCCGAGCGGTGGAAACTGTGGCGCGCCGAAAAAACCAGCCGCGTTGCCGAAGATCGCGGCAAGGGGGTCTCAGCCGCGGCGCTGTTCGAAGCGCTGACCAAAGCTGCACCCGCGGATGCGATCCTGCCCGTGGATGTTGGCAACAATACTTACTCCTTTGGCCGCTATTTCGAGCCGACCGGGGAGCAACGTGTTCTGATGTCAGGCTATCTTGGCTCGATCGGCTTTTCTTTCCCGGCGGCGATGGGCGCTTGGGCCGCAACGCAGGAAGACGGCCCCTATAAAGGGCGGAAAGTCATCTCTGTCTCAGGCGATGGCGGGTTCGGGCAATATGCGATGGAATTCACCACCGCGGTCAAATACGGCATGAACATCACGCATGTCCTGATGAATAATTCAGAGCTCGGCAAAATCTCGAAAGAGCAAAAAGCGGCTGAGTTCGAAGTCTGGCAGACCAGCCTGGTCAATCCGAGCTTTGCTGGCTTTGCCCGATCGTGCGGCGGTATGGGCGAGCAAGTGAAATCGCGCGACCAGCTGGATGCGGCCTTGGCCAAAGCGATCGCGCATGACGGTCCGTCCTTGATCGAAGTCTTTACCGACGCGGAATTGTTATGATGAGCACGGCAGAAAAAAGCCACGCCATGGATGGTATGACTGGCGGTACGTCGCTGGAACACTTGCCATTTGGATTGGATGAACCAGTGGCGCATGCCTTGGAAGGCCTTGCCATCTGTATCGATCTGATTGGTGTCGCGCTTATTTTGTTCGGGTTCTTCGTGGCCTTGTTTCGCTTATTGGCAGGTCTTCGCCACGGCATCGGACTGAGCAAAAACCTCGACAATTTGAGCGCCGCACGGACTATTCTGGGGACCTATATTCTGACCGGTCTGGAATTCATGATCGCGTCGGACATCATTCATACGGTGATCACGCGCGAGCT
>JBCCDZ010000107.1:0-9464 GCA_039030525.1 Pseudomonadota bacterium
CGGACCTTAGGCGAGGGTTGCAGCGACTTTGTCTATATCTTTCAAATGCCTGGCTTGCTCTTCTGATGTCAGGAATGAGCCAGTAAAGCTATTGCGCGCCAGCGTGACAATGTCGTCCGCCGTGAGGCCAACTGCTGCTGCCGTTTCGCGATAATTCTGGTTCACATATCCACCAAAATAGGCCGGGTCATCGCTATTGATGGTGGCCTTCAGGCCGAGGTCCAGCATGCGTTTCATCGGGTGATCCTTGAGGTCATCAACGACACAAAGCGAGAGGTTGGAAAGCGGGCAGACTGTCAGGGTCAGGCCAGCCTCCTTGACCCGAGCGATCAGCGCGTCGTCTTCAAGCAGGCGGTTGCCATGATCGATGCGATCAATCTTGAGCAGGTCGAGCGCTTCGACGACATATTCCGGCGGACCTTCCTCGCCTGCATGGGCGACGAGTTTCAAGCCTTTCTCCCGCGCGGCTGCAAATACGCGCGCAAATTTTGAAGGCGGATGACCCAGCTCGCTACTGTCCAGACCGACACCATGAATGCGATCGAGATACGGTACCGCCTGTTCGAGCGTCTCAAAAGCATCTTCCTCCGGCAGGTGGCGCAGGAAACACATGATCAATTTGTAAGTGATGCCGTATTTTTCGGCGGCCGCATCCAAAGCTGACAAGATGCCGTCAATCGGTGTGCTGAAGGGTAAGCCGCGCTCGGTATGGCCTTGCGGGTCGAAAAAGACTTCGACGTGGCGGACATTATCGGCCTGACAGCGCTGCAGATATGCATCGGTCAGGTCGTGAAAGTCGGCTTCGGTCTGCAAAACTGCCATGCCCTGATAATAAATATCGAGGAAATCCTGCAGGTTAGAGAAATTGTAGGCGGCTTTGACCTCTTCCAGCGTCTTGAATGGGAGGTCGACCTGGTTGCGTGCCGCGAACTGCATCAACTGTTCCGGTTCCAGGCTGCCTTCGAGGTGAAGGTGAAGTTCGGCTTTTGGCAAAGCCGCGATCAAGGCGTTTAAATCTGTCATGCCATGGTGCTAGCCAATTTGGGCGCAAAAGGGGAGCCCTGTAACTCAACCCTCGCAGATTCTTTATCCACTGATATAGTCGTCGTCATAGCGCGATAAGGGGTGGCGCGAAGGAGGTGACGAATGGGTTTGATCTGGTGGGTCTTGCCAGCCTTGGCCGGCGTGGTCGGTTTGATGCTGAGTTTTGCCGGACTCGGTCGCTTGATGAAATTTCGACTGGCGGCGGGCGGCTTGCGGTTTCTGTTCGGGATCGGATTTCTCGGCGCAGCCGGGATTGGCACATTCGTGGGTCTCAACCTGCAGACCTATAAGCGACTGACTTATGAGCGCGTGGTCGCCACGGTCAGCTTCGACGCAACGCCGAACACTGAAAACACATATAGTGTGACGCTGGAACTTCCAGACGATGAAATTCGCATCATCAATGAAATCAAGGGCGACGAGTTTTCGCTCGGCGCGCAGGTGATTACGTTTAAGCCGATGGCGCAGATGTTGGGTTATGACAGCGTCTATCGGCTCGACTTCCTCGAAGGCCGTTATGCCCGTCGCTTCACGACTGTCGAAGTCAGCGAAGCGACCAGTACCGGTATTCAGCTATATGAGAATCCCGGGCTCGACGTTTACGGTTTGGCCAAGGAGGAAGGCGGCCGCTTCGGCATTGGCACCAGTCACAAGGATGCCAGTTTTGGATCTGCGGTTTACGCGCCAATGGCGGATGGCCTAGAGTATGAAGTCTCAATCACGCAAAGCGCGCTCGTCTTGCGCGCGGCCAATCCGGCAGCGCAAGCACAGCTCGGCAATCGGGAGTAAATCATCATGTTCGGGCTTTGGGATCGTTATGTTGTGCCGCCATTGATCGCTTGTGCCTGTTCGTCCAAGCCAATCATGAAGCAGCGCGCGAAAATCGTTCCGGAAGCCGACGGTGTCGTGCTGGAAGTCGGCTGTGGGTCAGGCACGAATTTCGATCTTTATGATGCTGACAAAGTGGATCACCTGCACGCCATTGAACCGGCAGAAGGCATGGTCGTGCGTGCTCGCAAGACCTGGGACGCCACAGATCGCGGCACGACCTGCGATATTCACACATGCGGCGCCGAGGCTATTCCGCTGGATGATAACAGCGTGGACACGGCTGTTGTCACGTTTGTCTTGTGCACGATCCCGGATTGGCAGAGCGCTTTGCAGGAGCTTCGTCGTGTCCTCAAGCCAAATGGCAAGATCCTGTTCTCAGAACATGGCCTGGCGCCCGATGAGGGCGTCGCCAAATGGCAGCGGCGAGTTGAGCCCGTCTGGAAGCGTCTCGCTGGTGGCTGCCACCTGACGCGCGACACCAAACAAATGCTCGAAGCGGAAGGTTTCAAGATCGATCGCCACGAGACCATGTATCTGCCCAGCACGCCCAAAATTGCGGGCTTTGCGGCCTGGGGCAGCGCGCGTGTCGCTTAGCGCACGCACACCACCTTATCTTCCATTCACGCAAGGCGTTCCCGGATTTGAGCCAGGCCTGAAACCGATTCCGACGGCACAATGGCTGTCCCCGGATACCGAAGCCGACGCCTGGCTGCGCGACAAATGCCTGATCCTGAAAATGATGCGCGCGAATGTCGTGGCCGGCGATACGATTGGCGCTGCGGCAGAAGAAGCGCTCGAAACAATCATGGCTGCAACTGGGCGCGTGCCGAACCAGAACATGCCGACAGCTCTAGAAGAAGCGGCCTCAATTGTGTCGGATGATCTTTGTCTGATGCAGGAGTATCATCCTGGCGATTGGCGTCTGACAGGCGGGGTTTTGTGCGCGCCGACCTATTGGACCTTGCCGGAACGAATTGGCCTGGATCTGGCCGGGCTGCATGGTCCGGTGCCCGGCGGAGAGTCCGACTTGTCGACCCGCGTCGCCCGCGTTTTTGCTGGCTTGAAACCGGATGTCGTCCTCGAACGTTTCAACTGGACCGTGCAGGCCAGTGAGAAACGCTACACACCTGACCGTCCGAGCGTCGCCGGAAAACACCTGGATGATCTCCATCTTCGCGTCGAGCGCCAGACCATTCGAAAACTCGCTAAGACCAAGGCGGTGCTGTTCACCATTCGGGTCAGCGTTGATCCGTTAATGCCGATCCTGACAGATCCCGAGTCGCGAGAGGCGTTCGAAGACGCCTGGCTGGGCGCTGCGCCAGAGCTGCGGCGCTATAAACGCTGGCAGGCGCTCGAACCGCTTGTCTCGCATGCGTGTCGTAAGAGCGGACGGCGTTAGAATCAGTCGACCTTGAGCTGAGCTTTGGCAAGCGTCTGCCAATAAGCGACCGACATTTCCTCATATTTCAGGCCCATGCCGAGCGCTGCGGCATAGAACCGGTAATCCGGATTTGCCGACAAGTCCTGCTCAAGCTCGCGATAGGTGGCGAGCCGGTTGCTGTGCGCTGTCACCTGGTCCTGGATCAGCGTGGTCAGGGCGGCCTGATCGCCGCTCTGCGCGAAATAGAGCTTCAGCAAGCCGAGGTCGCGAATCTCTGTTGGCTCATCATGTGACGCAGCCAACCATTCAGAAAGGGCGGCTTTGCCAGCGCGCGTGATCGCGTATAGCCGGCGGCGGCGGCCTGTCTCTTCCTGGCGCTCAGACAGTAAACCCAGCGTCACGAGCCGCGCAGGCTCCTTGTACAGGCTGGCGCGCGAGAAGGTCCAGAAATAGCCAACCGAGCCATCCGCCCAATTCTTCAAATCATAAGACGTCGCATCGCCGAGCCGGTCGACCAGGCCAAGAACAATGAAAGAGGAGGGATGCAGCGTATCCGTCATAATAGTATACTTTACACCATATAAAGTGAATGATACAAGCGGGTATCATGATCCCTGGAGGCAGACAATGGTGAAACCGATTGAAGGACGCATGACCGCGGCGATTGAAGGGGATTTCGTGATCTTTCTGATCGGCATGCGGGTGCACAAATTGTGGAAGGGGTGGAAGTGGTTTCCGGTCTTCTCAGCCATGCCCAAAATGTTGATCGAACTCGGCAAGAATCCGGATCTGGGATTGCTCCATGCCAAGACGTTTTTCAGTCTGCGTAGTCCGTATCTGGTTCAATATTGGCGCAGCTTCGATCATTTGCATGCCTATTCCGTCAATCGCGATAATGCGCATCTGCCCGCCTGGCGCGCTTTTAACAAAGCAATAGGCACCAATGGCGATGTCGGGATCTGGCACGAGACCTTTCTCATCAAAGCCGGACAACACGAGTCCGTTTATGGCAATATGCCCCCCATCGGGCTTGGGCTTGCGGGGGGTGTGAAACCGGTAGAGGGCCGCAATCGTTCCGCAAAAGGCCGACTGCGACAAACCGATGGGAACGACCAGCCAGGCATGGACGAGGCGGTCAAAGCGACCTAAATGCTGCTCGAAACGTCGAGGAGCGCGCATGAAATACTGGCTGTTCAAATCTGAGCCTTTCAAATGGAGCTGGGACCAGCAAAAGGCGAAAGGCGACGCGGGCGAAGAATGGGACGGCATCCGCAATTATCAGGCGCGCAACAATATGCGCGAGATGAAGATTGGCGATCGCGGCTTTTTCTATCACTCGAACGAAGGTCTGGAAGTGGTTGGGATTGTTGAGGTTTCAGCCGAGAGTGCGCCAGATTCCACGACGGATGATGAACGCTGGGATTGCGTCCATATCCGGGCCCTGACGGACATGCCGGTTCCGGTTACTTTGAAAGCGGTCAAGGCGAGTGAGAAACTCGAAAAGATGTCTCTCGTCACCAGTATGCGCCTGTCAGTCCAGCCGGTCTTGAAAGACGAGTGGCTGGAAGTCTGCCGTATGGGCGGCTTGAATGGGAAAACGTTGAAACCCCTGAAGCGCTAAAACCCGCGCGAGACCCAAAGTCGTAATTCGGCGTCGGCACTGGCATCTGTCAGGCCGAACAGGGCGCCGGTGAACAGGCTCCAATGCTCTGCCACGGGAAAGCTGGCAAATGGTCCAACAGAATGCCCCTGTTTGTCCAGATCGAGGAATTCATCGGTTGATCCATATGAGTTGAACAATTCAACACCGACCGTTTGACCTGACTCGAGGCGGGTAAACAGATTGCCACGCGTTTGCAGGAATACTCCGTCGCGCGCATCATCGCCAATATCGATCGCCGACAAGGCGACGAACCGCCCGTTCCAGTTTTCTGTCACCGGAAATTGGTTGGTCCAGTGAACGCCGAGCAGGCCAGGACGATCATCATCGCGTATGCGGGCATCGAACCGAAACCCGGTCTTCCACGCATCATCATCATCGCTCAGTTCCCAGAACAGTTCGGCCTGGATGAAGTCAAAATCGACATCGGACTCATCGGTTTTTCTCGCTGAGACGAGACCCCGCCACATCAGGTCGCCATTGATCGCCTGTTGATAATGG
The DNA here is from genome assembly GCA_039030525.1 of Pseudomonadota bacterium. GTDB lineage: Bacteria > Pseudomonadota > Alphaproteobacteria > Caulobacterales > Hyphomonadaceae > Henriciella. The sequence goes on from JBCCDZ010000107.1 coordinate 5,418, forward strand.
ACCCGCTGGGACAAGCCTTCCGTGTCAGGATTGTAAGCGACGCGATATTGCGCCGACTTATGACCTTCATTGACTATAGGCGGGAATATCCCGCCCGTATTCTGTGCCAATGCTACCGGTGTGGCGGCAGCGAATGCCGTTGCCAGAATCGCATATCTCATAAGCGAACCCCTTATCATGGCCGTCCCAATTCCTCGTCTTGGCATGTGGGGCGATTTTCGACTGTGTCTACTAACAGAATAGTATTGAGGGCATAGCCTCAGACTATGACAGCACCCAGTCGACAATCGCCTCGCAATGGATCAGCGCCGTATCATAAGGCGGCAGCGGGCTGTTCTCTTGCGTGATCAACATGCCAAGTTCTGTACATCCGAGGATGATACTGTCGCAGCCCTGATCCTTGAGGGTCTGAATGGCGGCGCGATAATAGGCGATGCTGGCTTCGGTCACGACGCCATGGGTCAGCTCGTCAAAAATGATCCGGCTGAGCTCCGCCTGCGTCTCGACATCCGGCAGGACGGGAACCATGCCAGTCGTTTCCGTCAGGCGGTCAACGAAATAAGGCTCGGCCATTGTGAAGGCCGTGCCGAGCAGGCCAGGCTTGCTGCGGCCGTCGGCTTGCAACCGGGCGCCACAAGCATCGACAATGTGCAGGAAGGGCAAGTCCGTCGCGTCTTCGATCGCATCTGCGATGGTGTGAAGGGTATTGCAGGCGAGGACCAGGACGTCCGCACCAGAGGTCTGCAAGCCTTTCGCCGCTTGATCAAAACCGGCCCGGATAAAGGGCCAGTCGCGGGTCTCGTGGGCGCCATTATAGTCATGAAAATTGACCGAATGGATGCGCATATCAGCGCTGTGATATCCGCCCAGCCGCTCGCGCACTTTGGCATTGATGGTCTTGTAATAGATCAAAGTGGCTTCCGTGCTGACCCCGCCAATCATGCCAATCGTTTTCATCGTGCACCGTCCTCAAATCCAGCCAGAGCCCATTCGGCAAAGTTCGAAAGATTGCCGCCTTTAAACAAAAATCCGCCAATTCCGGCGGCATGCGCCGCGTCAATATCGGTTTGTTTGTCCCCGATCAAGAAACTTGCTTCGCGTTTTACGGGAAAATCAGCCATCGCCTGAAGCAGCATTCCAGGCTTTGGTTTGCGGTCATAGCTGTCTTTTCGATACAGCGGATTACTGCCTTCAGCGTGATACGGACAGGCATAGATCGCATCGACGCCGGTGCCTGCTGCATCCAGGCCAGAGACCATGTGCGCGTGGACTGCGGCCATGTCCGCTTCGCTGTAATGGTCAAAGGCGATCCCGGACTGATTGGTGACGACAAAAACGAACCAGTTGCGGGCTTTAAAATTCGCGATACAGGCCTTTGCGCCGTCGATCCATTGCCAGTCTTCAACCCGATCGACATAGCCGTGATCGGCATTGATGACGCCGTCGCGATCGAGGAATAAAGCGGGCTTTGACAAGGACATGGCTTTGCCTAACCCAGACTCTCGTGCTGCGCGCGAGGCCTTGGCAGATTTTACGATTTCTGATGCCTTATTGATGGGAGACCTGAACACAGTCCCCACAAAAGCCTAGGGAGGGCACAAAAATGGAGCAATTCATTCCACTTATCTTGAACGGCGTCGGCGGCGCGGTTCTCGGACCCATCGTTTCAAAAGCGTTGGGCGGAAAAGGCGGAACCGGCGCGATTGCCGGGATCGTTGGCGGTCTGGCCGGGGGATACGGATTAGGCGCCGCAGGCGTCGGATTTCAATCTCTGCTCGGCAGCGAAGCCATTATGGGCATGCTGAGCAGCTTCCTGAATGGAGGCGTTGGCGGTGGCATTATTGGCGGCATTTTGGCGCTGGTCACCAAAGCCAAGTAATCGCTCGCTATATTCGAGAACGAGGGTGACCGCTTGCGGTCGCCCTTTTTTATTCAGCGGCAGCCGGTTCGCTGGCGGCTTGCTGGATCGCGCGGCGATTGATGCCGACCCCGATCAGGAATGGAATAAAAGCCAGCGCCGTGATGATCGCCGCTAATAGAAAAGCCGCGCCGCCGGTCTGGAACGGGTTTCCATCCGGCAGATTGGCGAAATATTTCAGGGTCTGGGTCATCAGGACAGGGCTGAAGATGAGCGTGAATGCCATCATACTGGCTTGCGCCCCTTGCAGTTCGCCTTGGGCATTGCGGGGTGTCAAAGTGGATGTGATTGTATTGATCGCTGGCATGGCGACGCCGCCAATGGCTGAGACGAAGATGACCGCATAGGCCATCCACGGCGCACCTGCGAACGCAAACAGCAACAACGCCACGGCATTGGTGAACAAGCCGATCATACCGGCGCGCATCGGGCCAAAGCGTTTGATCAGCCAGCCCGTCAGCAAGGCCTGGCTCACGGCAGAGCCAGCGCCGACTGCAGCCAGCGACAGACCGATCTCGAACTCAGACCAATCATAGCGAATTTCGCCATGGAAATTCCAGGTTGAGGGGTAAACAGCATGTGCGATCTGAAACAGGCCGATCGCAATGATGAACCAGGCGACACGCGGCACTTTTGAAAAATGCACCATGGCACCAAACGGATTGGCGCGTGCGATACTGAAGTCGCGGCGATCTTCTTCTGGCAGGCTCTCGGGCAAAATGAACAGGCCATAGAGGAAATTGATCCCGGCGATGCCGGACGCGACGAAGAAAGGCAGGCGCGGGTTCACTTCGCCAAGCAAGCCGCCAAACACCGGGCCAAGAATGAAACCAAAGCCGAAGGCGGCGCCCATCATGCCAAAGGCGCGGCCGCGCTCTTCCGGCTCGGTGACATCGGCAATATAAGCATTGGCGACAGAATATGTGGCTGAGAACATGCCGCCCAGAAAGCGGCCAATGAACAGAACGGCCAGCGTCGGCGCCAGGCCCATAATCAGCAGATCAACGCCGAGCATGGCAATCGAGGCAAGCAAGACCGGTCGCCGTCCATATCGATCTGACAGACCGCCCAGGATTGGCATCATGAAGAAATTCGCAATCGCAAACACCATGCTGAGCCAGCCGCCAATCGAAACCGATTGTGCGGCGACAAGGCCGGTAATGTCCTCAAGCAGAGCCGGCATGACTGGCATGATGATTCCGAACGAGACCATGTTCAGGATCACCGCGATCACCACGAACATGAAGGCGTTCTTGCCGGGTTTGGAGGCTGGAGACGCGGTGTCTGTCATTGATCGGCTTTGCGCGACACCGGGGCCGGGGTCAAGACCGCAAGCGCGACGCCGCCCAATATTGCCAGGGTTGAAAGCGCAAATCTCAGCGTAATCGGCTCGGTCAGGAACAGGACGCCGCCAATCGCTGCGATGGCGGGAACGGTCAATTGTGCAATCCCGGCGCGGCTGGAGGTCAGACCTTTCAATGCCTGATACCAGATGACATAGCCCAGGCCTGATGTGATCGCGCCGGATGCCATGGCGATGAGTATGCCCTCTGTCGGCGGCATCGGCTCCGGCGCAATCACGAGAGCGATCGCAAACAAAGGCAAAGCCAGCGCTGTCGCGCAGAGGAAATTCCCGGTGGTCGCGGCGGTCGGGTCGCTGACACCGCGCCCGAGCAGGGAATACGCGCCCCAGCCAATCCCGGCGACAGCCATGGCGCCAGCAGCCCAAGCTGGCGGCGCTTCAAGGCTGGGCGAGACCAGCCAGACCAAAGCGGCCACGGCGATGACAAAGCCCAGCCATTGCAGTCCGGACAGACGTTCGCCCTGGATCAATCCCCAGCCAAGCATGGTGATTTGCACCAGCGCAAACAGGATGATGGCGCCCATCCCGGCGGACAGTGCAAGATAGGCGTATGAGAAGAACCCGGCATAGACGAGCAGGGCCAGACCGCCGCTCAGCGAGCCGCGGATCTTCTTCGATTGCAGGGCGCAAGTTGCCGCCAGAGTGACCGCCCCACTGAGCAATCGGATCAGTGCGAAGCTCCCGGCCCCGATATCGGTTTCCACCAATCCGAGACGGCCAAGCACGGAATTTGCCGCAAAGGCGACCATGGCGAGGCTGGTGATCA
>JBCCDZ010000108.1:0-9457 GCA_039030525.1 Pseudomonadota bacterium
CGAGACGCAAATGCCGTGGGTGTTTATTTTGATAGCGCTAATCTAACTATGGCAGACTTCAGTGGTAGCGACGTATCACAAAGTGACTTTCGTTCTGCAAACTTAAGCGGCGTCGATTTTTGCGTGAGGAAAGCAGCGAATATAAATTTATCGGGAGCGCTCTACAGTAAAAAGACGATATGGCCATCGTGGCTTGATCCTCATGCAGCTGGCGCCATCCTAATTGACGAGCATTACTGGCTTTGAGCGGGAATTGTCATACAAACCGTTTTGCCCGATCGTCGGAGGAAAATGGAATGCTGAGTTCGCGCCTTTAGACCGAAACCAGTATGTCCGCTCCTGACCCAAAACAGGCGTGTTCCCCGCCTCCATCCTCCACGCTCCCTCGGACTCGATCCGAGGGTCCAGCACCCAGACCGACAGCGATATCGGGCGCGGACATATCGCTCCCGTGCCCGCCGTGACATCGGGTGATGGACTGCCCAGTCAAGCTGGGCAGAGCGTGGTGGATAGACGTCCTTCAGCCAATCAAAACCCCTCCCACTTGACTCAAAGGCCCGACTCCGGCGCTTTGCGGTGCCATGACTGATGTGACTGTAGCTGTGCGGCCATTGCCGCATTTCGAAGGGCTGGATCTGCCCGCTTATGAAACCCTTGGCGCGGCTGGCATGGATGTGCGCGCCGCGGTGCCGCAAGACGAGCCGATCATGCTGGTGCCCGGGACCCGAACAATGGTGCCCACGGGGCTCAGCGTTGCCATTCCGCAAGGCTATGAAATCCAGATGCGCCCGCGCTCCGGGCTCGCCGCCAAGCATGGCATTACCTGCCTCAATTCGCCGGGTACAATCGATAGCGACTATCGCGGCGAGCTGAAAGTCATCCTGATCAATCATGGTGACGAGGCTTTCACCATTACGCGCGGCGAACGGATCTGGCAGATGCTGCTGGCGCCGGTGACGCGTCTGGTCTGGCAGCAGGTTGACTCGCTTGACGAGACAGATCGCGGCAGCGGCGGATTCGGCTCAACTGGGCGATAATCCCTTGCGTTTTTGAATCCAGGTGTTATATATCGAATAACGATAAAACGTCAGGAAAAAAAGAGCCATGGATATCGATAGTCCATTCACAATGGTCGTGCTGATCGTACTGATTGCGGTCGGTGCCGGCGTCATCAAGACTTGGATCGAAACACGCGCCAATTCGACGGCCGATGAAGAGTCCAAACTTCGTATGGAAGACCTCGAGCGTGAAGTGCTGCGCTTGCGCGATCGCGTTAAAGTGCTTGAGAAGATCACCACCGATGGCGACAGTCGTCTGCGCGAAGAGATTTCCCGCCTGGCCTAATCGCCAGCGTCGTCGCTAAACCCTTTGCTGATGACAAAGGCGGCATAGCCGGAGACCGAAAAGCCAACAATTCCAATGCCCGCGGCATAGAGTGTCGCGACATTGGTGGCGCAGCCTTCTCCGCCATCTGCACAGCCGCCAAAATTTAGCGTGTAATACATGTAGAATGCGGTGAGCGCCGAAAATGCGGCGAGCGCGATCATAGCGCGTCCTAACCATTTTAAAGCCAATGCGATCACGGTGCACGTCCTTTGCGGTGTCCCGACCAGCTTGGCAGGTCTCGTTGCTAAATAAAAGCACTCTTCGCAAGCTCTTCGGCCAGCACGTCATAGACGATGCGGATGCGCTTGCTGGTGTGCAGCTCACGGTGCGTGACGAGCCAGACCGGGATCGGGATTGAGAACGCCTCGGGCAGGATCGGGACGATCGTGTCGGCGTGTGATTCGATGTCCTTGGTGAGAATGCTGATCCCGAGCCCGAGGCGCACCAGTTCGTACAGGACACGTCCACTCGGGGAATTGTAGCGAAACTGGTCAGGGGAGAGGTGCAAACCGAAATCAGCCAAATAGGCGATCATCTCCGCATTGCGATCCAAGCCGATAAACCGCGCGTGCTCGAGATCTTGCAGGCGTTCAATCGGGCCGATCTGGTCGATATATTCCCGCGCGGCATAAAGATGGGCTTTGGTTTCAAACAGCAATTTGGCGATTAGATCCGGTTGCTCGGGGCGGGCATGTCGGATGGAAATGTCGTCTTCGCGGCGGGTCAGGTCCTGGACCTCGTTCGAGGGCAGAATATCGATTTGAATGTTCGGCGCTATGGCATGAATTTTTTTGACGATGGATGGCAATTGCTGGCTCGCGACATTCTCTGTCGCGGTAATCGCCACGCGGCCTTCAATCACTTGCGACTGGCCAGAGGCAGACAGCGAGATGCGATTGGCAGCATCGGCCATGACTTTCACATGTTCAAGCAATTCCACGCCCGCCGTGGTCAGCGCCATGGCCCGCCCAGCGCGTTCAAACAGAGTGACGCCGAGCTCTTCTTCCAAGGCGGCGACTTGGCGGCTGAGGGTCGGTTGAGTCTGGCCTAAAGCCCGCGCTGCGGCCGATAAAGAGCCTTCCTCTGCGGTCGCCAGGAAGGCGCGAACTTGATTCCAGTCAAAGGAAATGGCCTGCCAGTTCATTGATTTATGTATAGGTCTCTTCGAACATTCCGCAATTTATATCTGATGTGTGCATAGTTACATCTCAATCAACAAGATTGGAGGCGCAAATGTCTGATAAAGCAAAAGTCTGGAACAAGATGGCGGACAAGTATTCTCGCCAACCCATTGCCAATCAAAAGGCTTATGAGCTCAAGCTCGACCTGACGCGCGAATATTTTACGCCCGACTCGAACGTGTTGGAGTTTGGCTGCGGAACAGGCTCAACGGCCATTCTGCACGCGCCTTACGTCCAACATATTGACGCGATTGATGTGTCTGAGCGGATGATTGAAATCGCCCGTGCCAAACTGGTGCCGGAGGGGATTAGCAATGTCGACTTTTCTGTCGCCGATATGGACACGTTTAAAGCCCATCCAGAGACGTATGATGCTGCGCTTGGTCTCAATATTCTACATCTGCTCGAGGATCGGATGAGCGCTATGGAAGAAGTCTATAAAGCGCTTAAGCCAGGGGGGTATTTCGTTTCGAGCACGGCCTGCCTGCGCGAGAAATGGTTCTTCTGGTTGATGGACCCATTATTCCCGCTGATGCATGCGCTGGGTCAATGGCCGAAAGTCTCTCGGATCAGTGCGAACCGGTTGCAGACCGATATAGAGGCGATTGGATTCAAGACGGTGCATTACTGGCAACCGAACAATGGAATCTCAGCTTTCATCGTCGCAAAGAAGCCAGAAATTTCTTGATTTGTAGCGGTCGCTACATTAAGGGTCTCCTCAGATTTAGGAGGCCCTTTCATGACTTTACTTCGGCTCTATTTGTTGATCTTCCTGGTCGTCCTGACCGCTTATACAGGTATTGTGATGGCCAATCACGGTGCCAACCTTGTACCGATTTTCTTTAATGACATGGCCGCGATGGCCTGGCCCGGACAGTTTAATCTGGACTTTATGGGCTTCCTCATCCTGTCCGCACTGTGGGTCGGTTGGCGCCACGAATACAGCCTGGCTGGCTGGCTGCTGACGCCGTTAGCGCTGTTCGGGGGGATGCTGTTTCTGACCGTCTATTTGCTGATCATCAGCTTCCGCGTGAATGGCGATCTGAAAGTCCTGTTGCTCGGCGAAGGTCGCGCAGCAGGTTAAAGCAGCGCGTCGTCCTCCCGGGCGAACCTGGCCAGAAGATAAGCGTCATTATTCTCGATCGGCTCAAGTTTGCCGAACGCAAACGCGTTGCGATCCATCACCATATCGCGTGGTCGCAAGGCGCGAGAGATTTCCAGGCCCTCCAGATTGCGGGCGCGCGAAAAGGCAACATAGGCCTGGCCATGCGCAAACATGCCGCGATCGAGATCGATATAGACTTTGTCCAGCGTCAGCCCCTGGGCTTTATGAATGGTCACAGCATAGGCCAGCCGGATCGGCACCTGCTTAAATGTGCCAACGACTTCGCGAGAGACTTTCTTGGTCTCTGGATCGAGCGAGTATTTGTATTTTTCCCAGGCCGCGGGCTCGATTTCATATTCATGCCCATCCAGCTCGACCAGGACATTGCGCCCGGACCAGCCCGCGACAATGGCCAGCGATCCGTTTACCCAGCGGCCTTCCGGATCATTCTTGATCAACATGACCCGCGCGCCTTCTTTCAATTCGAGATCGGCTTCGGTCGGATAAGATTTCTCTTCAAACGTGCCCTGGACTTTCGCCTCGAAGATTTTTTCCGGGCCGGGCAAATCCTCCAGGCGCGCCTGATTGATACGATAGGCATTGGCATTGTTCGGGGTCAGGACGATGTGCGTTTCGCTGGCATCGACCGCATCGCGATCGGCGACCAGTCCGCGCAACACACTATCATCTGCCGCGGTCAACCGGCCCTGCCGCATGGCGCCCAGCAAAGCCAGAAAGCGCGGGTCTTCCTGCCGAAACACATGTTTCAGGGCGAGCAAGGCAAACTCAGCTTCCTTGAATGCGGGCGCATTGAAGAAGTAATGCCCGCCATAGCGCTCTTTCAGGATCGGGTCTTCATCGCCGCGTACGACAGGCGGCAATTGATGCAAGTCCCCGGACAGAATCATACGCACGCCGCCAAATGGACGCTTCGAGCCGCGATTGAGTTTCAGGCTGCGATCAATCGCGTCCAGCATGTCGGCGCGTACCATTGAGATCTCATCAATGATAATCGTCTCAGCGGCCTTCATCAGCCGCGCCGTCCGGAGGCGTTTGACGTCCTGCGGTTCAATCAGGCGCGGCGGGAATTTAAAGAAGGAATGCAGGGTCTGTCCGCCCGCATTCATTGCCGCGACCCCGGTCGGGGCGAGCACAATGGCGCTTTCACCGGCATGTTGCATGAATTTGCGGAGCAGGGTGGTTTTGCCTGTCCCAGCGCGTCCCGTCAGGAACAGGTTGCCTTGCGCGCCGGCGCCGGAGGCGACCCATTCGGCGGGTTTGGCGTAGATCGTATCGGGTGTGGTCTCACCTGGGAGGGCTGGCAAATCAGTCATATTTGCTCAGCCATAACGAGCTTTGACAGGCTAGGGAATATTTTCGCATTGAACGGAGGCGGTGGCGCGGCACAGACCGTCCAGATCCTCGACCACAGAGCGGGCCTGCGAGGCGAGAATACCGCCGCGGGCAAAGCATTCGGAGATCGCATCAATCCGCGCAGCTTCTCGTAATTCTATGGCGACGGCATCGCAGGGTTGTTCCGGTGTTTCCTCGATCGATTTCGAGATTGGAAATGCCCGCAATTGTCTTTGCAATACGGGCACAGAATAGTCTTCCGGCAAGCCTTGATGCTCGACCATAAAATTGCGTAAGAGCAGGGTTGGGTCAGCGATCAGGCGTTCGATGGGCGGCACATAGCAGGTGCCCAGCGTGCGATAAGCATAAGCTTCTTCTTGCTCCGCCAGCGACAGGCTAAACGCGCGTTCGGCGGCCAGTCGGCGCTGATGGAAATCACGGCTCATCGCACCTTGATGGGCTTCCAGATCCAGTTTCAACCAATGTTGCCAATGCGCGCTGGCCGTCGCCTCGTTAAAGTCCGGATGCAGGTCCTGCATCGCCTCCGGGTCGCGAATGATGCGGCCTGCGAGATAGGACCAAGCCGTCATGCAGCGCATCGGCGTCGCCAGGTCTTCAACCGGGATTGTGACTGCAACGTCTTCGTCTGTGGGTAATCGTTCTTCGGTCGCGACAGGTAGCGTGACATCCTGTCGGCTTTGCTCGTACAAGGTCCCAGCCGTGTCGTCGGCGGACGACAAGGCAATGCTGCCTTGTTGCGCCTGCGCGATGCCAGTTAGGCTTAACCATGCGAGCGTCATATGACGCAATTGGGTGGCGGGCATTGTGTCCTATGAACTTGAAACTCTACACTCTGTAACAAGTCGTAAGCACGATCGCGCAAGGGCTCAAGGCCTGAGCTTCGTTAAGGAAGTTTAACCCGCATGGAAACTGAAATTTATGCCGATATTGATGCCTATTTTGGGCAGAATTTCCTGGAGAATGACCCGGTTCTTGAGAAAATTGCCCTTTCGAGTGCTGAAAACGGTCTGGTCCCGCATGCGGTCACACCGCTCCAGTCGGCATTTCTAGCCATGCTGATCAGAATGTCCGGCGCCGAATCGGTCCTGGAGATTGGTTGCCTGGGCGGCTATTCCGCCGTCGCCATGGCGCGCGCCTTGCCGCGTACAGGGCGTTTGCTAACCACCGAAATCGACACCCGCACCGCAGAGGTTGCGCAAAGCAATATAGATGCGTCCGGGTTTTCTGATCGCATAGAATTGCGCGTCGGCCCCGCTATGTCAGTGCTGGATGCCGAGATTGCGGCGGGAGTGATCTATGATTTCGTCTTCATTGACGCCGACAAGGTCAATCACAAAAACTATCTCGAACGCGCCTTGCAGATGTCGCGGCCTGGCACTGTCATCGTGGCAGATAATATTGTGCGAGGCGGCGCCGTGCTCGATGCCGACAGTCAAGAGAATAGCGTGCAAGGGGTCCGCGCGATGATCGCTTACGCTCAGACCCTGAATCATGTCGACATGACCGCTATGCAGACGGTCGGCGAGAAGGGCTATGACGGTATGGCGCTTTTCCGCGTCAAAGCGCGCGATTAGAGATCGCGCCAGGACACGGTGACGCCGAGTTCGCGGAACACCTCATCCCAATAGTCTTTCAACGCGCCGCGTTGCATGTCGACATAACGTTGGCGCGGGATAAGACGGACTTCCAGGGACACACCGTTCAAACTGTCCCCGAAACGGCGCATTGTGGTGTCAGCCACCGTGAAGGATTCGGGCAGCGTTTCTGGCAGTGACCCACCGCCGCCATACGCTGTGAACACGTCGGAGTTTTGCAACATATCGGAGATGATCACGACGCGGCGCTGCGGCGCGCGATCGGAAAACGCCTCTGTCTGACCGAGGCGGGCCAACGCTTCCAGGACCGGGCTATTCGGCGCTTCTTTCGGCACAACCAGATCTTCTAACAAAGTCTCCAGAGGGCGATTGAATTTCTCGTTGAACCGCTCTTCAATCTGCTCGGGATTGCGAAACAGGGCATTGACCTGATCACCGCGACCTGGATTGCACAAAGAGAATTCGCCGCGCGGATCAAACTGGCCGTATTGATCCAGTTCGAACAAGGTCAGGCGCTCGCCAATCTCCAGCCGGTCGCGTGTGCGGCGAATAATGGCGGCGATCAAGCTGGCCTGCTGCGCGCTATACTCATCGGTCTTGTCAATGATGACCGCGGTGTGCGGTGGCAACTCATCCGAGATTTCGCACAGCGTCAGTTCATCGTAAGGCTCTGGCTGCAAAGCGAAGAAAGCGAAGCCGATAATCGTCACGGCCAGACCGGCCAGAACGAAATTCAGGATCGCCTGATTGCGTTGCTTCTTTTGTCTCGTTCGCCGACGCCGCGCCATTACTGCCCCGTTTTGGCTTTGAATTGCTCGATGATCTTATGCTCAAGACCGAACTCATCTGACAAGGCATCATCCGTGGTGCGGAGGAGTTCCTGATACGGCATCATCATGGATTGCATGGTGCGATGGATAACCATTTTTTCCTGCGGGTTGAGGTCCTTGCCCTCCATCCCGGCTTCGCCATGCTTCACTTCAAGCACCATCTCTTTGATGTCGTCATAGCTGTCTTCAAAATCATACAGCGCATCCTGCAAGTCGACACGGGCGCGCTCAAGACCGCGGGCGGCGTCACTGAAGCCCGGGAATGGCGAGTCGAGCCGGCGGCCTTCAAACGCGGCGAAGGCCGCAATCGCAAGGCCGAGCGCAAACAGAACCATCGCATCGAGCGAGTGTAAGGCGAAGGGACGGCACATCGCATTGGTCGCGGCACTGCCAATGGTTTCGCCGAGCGGTGAACTTAGAATTTTTTCACAGACGGCAGGGTCGACAATGAAATGAGGGATCACCGTGGTTGGCAAATCAACCGGCAATTCCTGTCCCAGCGCCTGCATATCGAGGATGTTACGGTAATGCGCGGCAGAGAGGTTGACCAAAAAGACCAAAGACAAGCCGACAATAATCGCGATCAACCCCATCAGGACATATAGGTTTCTGCGGCTGAGCAAATTGTCCCAGTCAATCGGCATCGAGATGTGTCGCATGCCCCAATAGCCGACAATGAAAAAGGCTGTCGACACGTTTGCCAAAGACACCGCAGCGGCCTGGAAGATACCGCCAGCGAGACCAAACTCGCTCTGTTTGGCAAAGAAATACGCGTTCGCGGCGCTTTCAAATATGATCATCAAAGCGATGATCGACATTTGCAGCATCGGAACTTTGGGGTGGCTGGAAATATAATGAACCCCGCGACCTGTGGTTTGGCCGAGTTTGAGTTTCTCGTTTCGGGTGCCCTGGTTTGAAGTCGCGTCTTCCGTCGCAGCTTCTGCTTTGCGCTTGCGCTTTCGTGGCAGGTGATAATCCCCGCCCAATTGACGGAAGCGATAGAAGCTCAAGGCGGCGCGGGTGGTATAGTCGGCCTGTACCACAACTTGGTTGAAGGCATCGCTGGGGCGCTGGGTCAGGTCAACAATGTCCTGTTCTTTCAGCGCACTCGTCAGATTTGACGTTTGATCGTTCATTGCCAGCCTCCCAGTTGGTAACCCTAGATTATCGTTAACCTTTTAGTAAGGACTTGTGGCAGGCATTTGATCAAATGTGCTGATCTCTGGGCAAAACATTGGGGCTCGCCACAATTTGTTCCGGGGCGTAAGACGGAAGAATGGCTTTCACGGCAGATCAGCTGGAACGACACAAGCGCCATATCCTGCTGAAGGAAGTGGGTGGCCCAGGTGTGCAGAAATTACGTGAAGCCCGTGTCTCCATTGTCGGTGCTGGCGCGCTGGGCGGTCCCTGCGCATTGTATCTGGCGGCGGCCGGGGTCGGCGAAATTGAACTCTGGGATGATGACGCGGTCGATCGCTCAAACCTGCAGCGCCAGATCCAGTTCGCAGACGCTGACATAGGCGCGTCGAAAGTTGCAACGCTGGCGGGCAGGCTGGAAGACCTCAACCCGGATGTATCTGTACGCATCAAAGACGGACGGTTTTCGGCCAGCTCCGACCCCGCCGGATCCATCCTGATCGATGCCACCGATAATTTCGAAACCCGGTTTGCCTTGAATCAAGTGGCACACGCGACAGGCCGAGCCCTGGTCTCTGGCGCGGCAAGCCGGTGGAGCGGACAAGTCTCTGTCTATGCGTCCGGTTTGAACAAGGAAGCGCCGTGTTATCGGTGCTTTGTTCCGGACCTGCCACCCGCTGCCGAGGCGTGTGATGAGGTCGGCGTGGTCGGTGCGCTGACCGGCATGATTGGCAGTCATATGGCCCTGGAGACAATTAAGCTTGTTGTTGATGCAGGCGAGCCACTCATCGGGCGATTGCTTATTGTTGACGGGCTGACCAGTGAGACTCGCATTTTGAAACTTCGTCC